>METP01000058.1 GCA_001771365.1 candidate division WOR-1 bacterium RIFCSPLOWO2_02_FULL_46_20
TGACATATCAAGATAATAAGCTGAAAGATCATTAACACAAAAATCATAAAGCGAGTGATAAACAATATGGAACTCAAAATTGTCATAGGCCTTGATCACTCTTTCAATAAGCTTGTGCAGGCACAATAATATCCAGCGGTCGATTTCAAGCAGCTTTCGTCCATCGTCCATCGTCCCTCGCCCATCGTAATCATAGAGATTACTTAACAAAAACCTGCACGTATTTCGTATCTTCAGATAGGCCTCTCTAACTTGTCTTAGAATATTCTGCGATGCCGCCATATCATTGCGAAAATCTGTCGAGGCGACCCAGAGGCGAAGGATATCTGCGCCGTATTCTTTAACGACAGCCTGGGGGCTGATAACATTGCCCAGGGATTTGCTCATTTTCTTGCCTTTGTCGTCTATGGTGAAGCCATGGGTTAAGACCGCCTTGAACGGTGCGTGTCCCTTATAACCAATACCAAGTAAAAGTGAGGTTTGGAACCAGCCGCGGTGTTGATCGGAACCTTCCAAGTATAGGTCCGCCTGGCCGCCAGTTAAAACAGCAGCATGGGATGAGCCAGACTCAAACCAGACGTCCAGAATATCTGTCTCCTTTGTAAAGTCTGTCCCGCCACATGAACACTTTGTTCCCTTTGGTAAAATCTCGGCAGCAGACTTTTCAAACCAGCCGTTGGTTCCATGTTCACGGACCAGTTCCCGGATCGCCTTATTAAAAACTCCCGTCATCTGCGGTTTGTGGCATTTTGTGCAATAAAAAGCCGGGATCGGAACCCCCCATGATCTTTGACGAGAAATACACCAATCAGGCCTGGTCTCAACCATCCCTCGAATACGATTTTCTCCCCAAGCTGGAAACCATTTTGTGTGGCCTATAGCTTTCAACGCTTCCTGCCTCATATGCTTATGGTCAACAGCCACGAACCATTGTTCGGTGGCCCGGAAAATAACCGGCTCTTTACAGCGCCAACAGTGGGGATAAGGATGCCCCATAAATTCTAATTTAAGGAGTGAGCCATCTTCCTTCATCCGTTCGGTAATTACCTTGTTCGCCTTCTCGTAATACATTCCTTTGATAAAATCAGGCGCCGTCTGATCAAAATGGCCATTTTCATCCACCGGCATGACAACGGGCAATTTATAATTCAAACCTACTTTGTAATCTTCTTCTCCATGTCCCGGGGCGAGGTGGACCAAACCTGTCCCCTGCTCTAAGGTTACATATTTATCAAGGACAACCATACTTTCTCGTTCAATAAATGGATGTCGGCAAAGGATCCCTTCTAAATATTTTCCTTTGGTTTTATCGATTATTTTATGCTCTTCAATCCCCACCCGTTTCACAAAATCCTCGACCAATCCTTCGGCTACAACATAAATTTCATCATTCACTTTGAGAAAAACATACTCGAAGTCCGGATGAGCGGCAATCGCCACGTTGGCCGGCAGTGTCCACGGGGTGGTTGTCCAGACAACAAAAGAAACCGGCAACCCTAGACTCGCGACTGGCGACTTTTTATTGACCGAGGCTGTTTTCGGATTAATAACTTTAAATTTTATAAAGATCGAGGGCGACTTTTCGTCTTTATATTCGATTTCCGCTTCTGCTAAAGCGGTTTCACAATGAGGACACCAATGAATTGGTTTTAACCCCCGATAAATGTAGCCTTTTTCAGCCAGCGCACCAAACAGTTCCACAATCTTTTCTTCGTAGGCATGATCAATTGTCAAATATGGTCTACCCCATTCACCGAGAATGCCCAACCTTTTAAACTCTGTGCGCTGCAAATCTACATAATTAAGAGCATATTCTTTGCATTTTTGGCGAAACTCTACAATGGACATTTCTTTGCGCTTATCACCAATTTGTTTGATCAATTGTGTTTCAATCGGCAGGCCGTGGCAGTCCCAGCCGGGAACATAAGGCGCTAAAAATCCCTGCATTGATTTATATTTGACAATAATATCCTTGAGAACTTTGTTTAAGGCATGTCCAAGATGGATATCGCCGTTGGGGTATGGTGGGCCATCGTGTAGAATATAGCTGTATTTTGCGTTCCGTGCTCTGTGCTCCGTGTTCTCCTGCATCTTGTGGTAAATATCCTCCCCTTCCCACTTCCCCAGCATCTCTTCTTCAACATTTTTGAGGTTAGCGCGGATAGGAAAATCAGTTTTGGGCAAATTCAGGGTGTGTTTGTATTCCATAGTACAATATCTATTTTATCACGATAAAAATGGGGTGACAACTAATGGGGCCTTGAATTGAAAAAAAGTCCCACAGTTTGACTTAAAAAACGGTTTATGCCAGAATTCAGGTGAGATTGAACAAGGAGGTTTGTTATGCATAAACCTTTAGCGATATCCCTAATATCAAGCGGCAAGTAATCGATCTTGAGGAATCTCTTTTTTTGGTCATCAATTTCTTCTAGTTTCCCTTTAATGAACCCAAACGCTTCTTTTTCGAAGTCCACGCAAGTAAATTTGAGCGGCTTGTCAATCATCCCCTCTCTCAACAATATAAGACAGGGTTATTCTACCACTTCATCTGCCTAATAACCAAGAAATTTCAAGATTTTACGCAAAATTACGCGGGAAGAAGATAAAGATCTAACTAATGATAACTGCGCTGAAGTTTTCTTAACGATTGATGCGCCGCGGCTTCACCGGCGGCGATCAATTTCTTGGCCTTATGCAAATCGAAGTGCCAGATATCTTCATCCATTTTTGGTTCAATGAGAATGTCCGCCTGCTTCCTTTGCTCAAGAGATAGCTTGTGTAAAATAATATCCAATGACCTGCCAAAGACTTGAAATGGATCTTTGGGTAGATAATTAACCGGACAGGTTGGAACTACGTCGGAAGCAATGATAAAATTGGCTCCCATTTGTTTTGCTAAATCAACCGGCAGGTTGGCGCTGATTGCCCCATCTACCACGGTATGTTGCTTTACTTCTTCTGGAGCAAAAAGCCCGGGGAAAGCCACGCTGGCCGCCACCGCCTTGGCCACCCTGCCCCAATTGATAATAACCGGCTCTCCGGTTTTCAAGTCGGTAGCCGCGACGGCAAATGGAATTTTCAGTTCTGAGAATTTTTTGTCGCCGACATATTTAATTATTAAATCTTCGATGGCCTCTCCGGACATCAAACCTGGACGGAAAAACGTAACTTTAAGGATCCTCCCCCAGCTAATCCTTAAAGCAAGTTCTTCGATCAACCTGACTTCCATGCCAGCCGCAAAAACCGCCCCCACTATTGACCCGGAAGAAGCCGCCGCAACGTAATCAATAGGTATCTTGTATTGCTCGATAACTTTAAGCACGCCAATGTGGGCAAGGCCGCGTGCCACACCGCCACCCAAGACTAATCCTATTCTTTTCTTGTCAAAAGGCCACAAAGGCATGTTTGGATAATATCAGAGGTAAAAAGTTATTGCAAGACGCAAGTTTTCCGCTGACTAAATTATAGCTTGACGAGGGTTGCCCCAAAGATGCCGTCCAGGGTGGCCAGCTCTTTTAGCGTTTTATCCGGCACTGCGCAATCGACACTTAAGACCATAACGGCCTTTTCGCCAATTTTGACGCGCCCAACATCCATTGAAGCAATATTGATCTGATGCTGGCCCAGAAGATTACCTACTTTGCCTATCATCCCGGGCTTATCAATATTTGACAGAATCAGCAAATATCCTGCGGGTTCCAGGTCAACACGAAAACCATCAATAGAAACCAAGCGGGCTGTTATGCCTCCCAACACAGCCCCCCCAACCTCCCGATCCCCTTGGGCAGACGTTATCTTAACCGAAATTAAATTAGTAAATTCCTTGGCTTCTTTAATCTTACTTTCAACAATCTCAATGCCGCGTTCTTTGGCAATTAGGGGGGCATTTACAAAATTTACCGCCACATCCATAATCGGCGTAAGCAGACCTTTTAGCACCGTGGTGGTCAATGGAGAAACGTCTCGCTCCGCCACCTCACCAGAATATTCAACGGTAACCTTAGAAATAGCACCGAGAACAATTTGTGCGGCACAGGCGCCCAGCTTTTCAGCAATACCCATATAGGCCTTAACCGGGGCTATCAACTCTGGTTTCATCGACGGGATATTAACAGCTGAGCGGGCTGCCCCACCCTTTAACACTTCGATAATTTGTTCAACTACGTCTACCGCCACATTAACCTGAGCTTCGGCAGTGGAGGCCCCAAGATGCGGGGTCACAACAACATTATCTAATTGGAGAAGAGGACTATCTGCCGGCAATGGTTCCTTTTCAAAAACATCCAGAGCAGCCGCCGCGACATGACCATTTTTCAGAGCTTCAGTCAGGTCGTTTTCGTTAATGATCCCACCCCTGGCCACGTTAACCAAGCGCACCCCTTTTTTCATTTTAGCAAGACTATTGGCATTAATCATATTTTGAGTTTCTTTGGTTTTAGGGACATGAAAAGTAATAAAATCTGATTCTTTGATAACATCATCATTTTTTTTTAACTCGATACCCAGGCTTTTGGCATATTCTTCGGTAACAAACGGATCGGAGCCTATTACTTTCATCCCCATGCCCAGGGCGTAAGAAGCAACACGGCGGCCAATTTTGCCCAGACCAATTACTCCAAGTGTTTTGTTAAGGACTTCAACCCCTTTAAATGATTTTCTGTCCCAGTTGCCGTCCTTTAATTTAGCATAAGCTTGGGGGATTTGCCGTGCCATTGTTAAAAGCATGGCCCAGGTATGCTCAGCGGCGGCAACCGTGTTGCCTTCCGGAGAATTAACCACAATGACGCCATTTTTAGTGGCGGTTGGCAGATCAATATTGTCTACTCCAACACCGGCCCTACCAATTATTTTTAAATTCTTACCCGCTTCAATTATTTTTGGAGTAACCTTGGTCGCAGAGCGCACAACCAGCGCGTCATATTGAGGTATAATTTTGATAAGCTCATCTTCGGACAGTCCCGTCTTCATCTCCCCCTCAATCCCCGCCTCTTTCAACATTCTCAAGCCAATTTCATCGATTTTATCAGAAGCTAAAACTTTCATGATTTATTCTCCTCTTTTCGGGATACCCCCGATATATTTATCGGCAGTCGCGCCCACATATTTCGCCACCATAATTTCAAACGGTAGCAGGTTTTTTTCGTGGCCCAATTGTAGGGCGGAATAGTATTCTTTTCTTTTTGTTGTTTCACACTCAAAAATAGCGATTGGATAGTCGTATTTCATCAAAATCAAGTTCATCAAAAGCCTGGCAGTCCGCCCATTCCCATCGATAAAAGGATGAATATCAACCAATTTAAAATGCGCTTGCGCCGCGAATCTAACCGGGTGCAAAGTTTTTGCTTCCTGCGCTGTTGCCAACCACTTTGAAAACTCAAGCATTAGGCCGTTTAATTTGTCAGGCTTCGGGCAGTCATGGGCTGAACCGGTAATATAGACCTCAACATCCCTTAGCTTACCGGCATATTTATTATTAATTCCTTCTAAAATAAGAGCATGGATACTTAAAACATCTTTTTGGGTGATGGGTTCTACTTTGGTTAATAATTCGTTCAAATAATCAATGGCATTCTTATGATTAGTTACTTCAAGATGTTCCCGCATGCTTTTGCCGGAAATTGTTAATCCCTCCTTTAAAATCAGCATGGTTTCCTGGCGGGTCATGGTATTCCCTTCAATCGCGTTGCTGTTATAAGTCCACTCTACGGTAAAATATTCAGAGAGTTTATCAATAATAATTTGGGGGATGGGCCTAACCTTATCAATTTTCGCCTTCTTTTTATCAATTTTTTTTAGTATTTTTTCTAATTCTCTCATGGTTTTCCTAAATTAGGCTCTTCTCCCAAACAAGTGGGTAAACCCCACATTAAAATGTGGGGAATTATGCAACATGTAAATCCTTCTTCTGATTACGAACATAATTTTTGAGCATATGAATTGCCCACGACAAATCCTGATGGCTTTCCAGACCAATATGATAATATTTCATTCTGATATTCCCCACAATTCATTGTGGGGTTTTAGTCCTCTCCATAGCATGCCCATTTTTCTTGTCCTTTTCAACCCCTGTTTTTCCTTATCTTTCAACAATTATTCACTGTTCGGCTCATGTTTTTACCCACTCGATCGGGAGATGACCCCTAAATTATATCATCAATAATTAACTTTTAGCAAACACAGCCCTTGCGCTGGAGCGGTCCTACCCGCCAGGCGGCGATCTCTGCCTTTGATGATTTTACGAACATCATTTACCTTAAGCCGGCTCAACCCCACTTCCACCAATGTCCCCACTATATTCCTCACCATCTTGTACAAGAAACCATTTCCTTTAACTCTGAGCCTCATAACTCGACACTTATGACCTGTCCAAATAACCAAAGACGAATGCCTGACAACTAATGAATGTATTATCCGGACAAAATTACGATCATCGCCGCCGCTGGCGCAGAAAGAAGAAAAGTCATGTCTGCCAACAAGATATTTTGCCGCTTTTTTCATGGAAGCAAGATTGAGTTTGGATTTAACCTGCCAGGTGATCGTTCGAAGATGGGGAGGCATAACCTGACCGTTAAAGATCAAATACTCGTACTCTTTGCTTTTGGCGGAAAAGCGGGCGTTAAATCTCGCCGCTTTGGCCTCAGCCTTGATAACCCGAATATCCTCAGGCAAAACCGAGTTCAGGGCAACGGGAATTTTACCGGCCGGCATGGCGGTTTTGACTTTGAAGCTGACAACATTGCCGAGCGCATGGACACCAGAATCGGTGCGGGAGGCGGCGTAAAATTTAACTGGCTTTTTATAGATCTTCTCTAGGGCTTTTTCAATCTCGCCGCGGATGGTTCGCTTGCCGGGCTGGAGCTCATATCCGCAGAAGTCGGTCCCGTCGTATTGAAGAATTAATCTGATATCGCGCACAAATCAGATTACAGCATCTCCATCATGGCTTTAACGCCGGCACCAAAGTTAATCTTGGCGCCCAGCCGTTTGAAGAGAACTTCTACCGCAGCCCAAGCCCCAATCAGGTCAAGAGAATCAACATAGCCAAGATGGCCGATCCTGAAAATTTTACTTTTCAGCTCTGATTGGCCTGGGGCAACCTCAACACTAAAATCTTCACGCATCAGTTTCCTGACCTCTTCACCGTCAACCCCTTCCGGAGGGAAAATCGCGGTAACGGCCGGAGAAGCACAGGTATCGTCCGCCAAAAGTTTTAATCCCAGCGACCTGGCTGCCGTGCGCAGCAAATCACGGTTGAATTTATGCCGGGCAAAGACGTTTTCTCTCCCCTCTTCTCGCAGCATCCTTAAACCTTCTCTCATGCCAAAAATCAATGATTCCGGCGGAGTGGTATAAGTGTGACCTTTGGGCGCGTGTTCCTTCATTAAGCTCCAATCCCAGTAATGTTTTGGGCATTTGGATCGTTCATGCGCTTTCCAGGCTCGGGCTGAAATTGACACAGCCGACACGCCGGGAGGAACCATAAACGCCTTCTGGGAACCGGAGACAACAACGTCCAAATCCCAGACATCGGTTTTTAGCGGCGCCGCCATCATACCGGAAACCGCATCAACCATGATTAACGCGTCCGGTTGAATTTTTCTAACCAGCTTGGCCAAAGTTTCAACATCATTAATTACACCGGTTGAGGTTTCATTCTGCTGCATAAAAACCGCCTTAACCAGCCCTTTTTTCAATTCAGCCTCAAGCACTTTTGGATCTGCCGCCTTGCCTCTGTCAAACTTAACATTATTAACATCAGCTCCGTAAGCTGTGCAAATTTTCGCCCAGCGGCCGCCAAAGTTCCCGATATTTAGGACAATAACCTTATCTCCTGGAGAAAGGACGTTGACCGCGGCCACTTCCATACCGCCGGTACCAGAAGAAGGATAAATAAAAATATCGTTATCCGTCTCATAAGCCCACTTAAGGTCGGTCATGACCTCTTTCATAACCGCGGAGAATAATGGCCCCCGATGTCCGATCATTTCATGGTTCATAGCCGCTAAAACTCGCGTTGGTATTGGGGTGGGCCCGGGAATCATTAGATTATACTTAATCATTTTTCTGGCCACGCTAACTCCCCTTCCTTAGAAAGATATTAATCCCTCTTCCAGTCAACCCGCACAAATTTCTCGTCTTTTAGAAATTTATACTGGTGGTCGCCCTTATAGGCGCGGTAGAGGGCTTTGCCGATACGCAAAGCTAAATTGTGATCCGTGGTTTCAACCAACAGTCCACCGTTAGCCTTGGCAATTTTACTGACTTTGGCTTTGGGATTGCGCTCAGTCGCCAGTTTGCCTTCGTGTTTAACCAAATTAATAATCTCTTCTTCATGATCGAGCAGAAACGCTCCGGAAAGATTAACGACTCCGCCTTCTTCAATCTTATCGGGACTACGAAAACCCTCATAATGTCGGTTGCCCGCCGCTCCCTGTGGCATAAATTACCTCTTGGTGTATTGGAACGATTTTCTGGCACGTTTGTGCCCGTACTTTTTGCGCTCTTTCGTACGCGGATCGCGCGTCAAAAAACCTTCTCGCTTTAATTTTACCCTAAAATCAGGGCTGACTTCAAGCAAAGCCCGAGAAATTCCCAAAGAAATCGCCCCGGCTTGCCCCGGCACCCCACCACCATATGCCTCAGCAAATACATCATAATTTAATTGAGTGTTCGTAATCACCAAAGGACGCGCGACTTGAAACTCAAGAACCTTTCTATTGCAAAAATATTCCGTCAAACTCTTGCCGTTAATATTAAACTGTCCACTCCCCGGCTTAAGCCATACTTTAGCAATAGCCTCCTTCCTACGTCCGGTTCCATAATACCTGAGCCCGGGAGGCAGCTTAGCTTTTTTGGTTTTTTTATGGGTAACAACCTCTCGGGGGGCAACCGTCTCTTGGGCTGATTCTACGGTAACAGACGAGGAATCTATATCAAGCGCGGGCGTTTCCTTAACCACAACTTTCCTGGTCGTTTTTTTCTTTGTCGTTGTTTTTTTAGCCTTTGCTTTTTTCTTTTCTGCCATTATTGTTTACACCTCAAGTTTCTGGATTTTATGCGCCATATGCGGATGTTCCTTACCCGCATAAACCTTTAATTTTTTTATCAGCTGCCTGCCCAAACGATTTTTCGGCAACATGCCCGCCACCGCATGCCTGACAACTTTGGCGGGATCTCTCTTCATCATCTCTTCAAAAGCCAATAGCTTGTCCCCGCCCGGAAAACCGGAGTGAGTAAAATACATTTTATCTTTTTCTTTTTTGCCGCTAACACGAATTTTGTCGGCATTAACTATTATTATAAAATCACCACAGTCAACGTGAGGAGAAAAGATTGCTTTGTGTTTGCCGCGCAGATAAGTCGCCACCCTGGTCGCGACTTTACCCAGGATAATCCCCGCGACATCCAGTTCATACCAATCCCGTTTTACAGTTTCTTTTCTGGCGTATAGTGTCTTATTTTTCTTCATATTACCACCTATAACAGCTCCAGGATCGCCATTTGAGCGGCGTCACCCTTGCGGAAGCCCGTTTTAATTATTTTGGTATATCCGCCCGCCCTGCCTTCAAAACGCTCGGGGAAGGTCTTAAACACTTCGGTAACTATCTTTCTCTCTCCAAAAAACGATTCCATTTTTCTGCGCGCCTGCAGATTATTCTTTTTGGATACGGCAATTAGCTTTTCAGCAAGCTTTCTGGCTTCTTTAGCCCGAGGCAAAGTAACATTGATTTTGCCGGCTTTAAACAACCCGCGGACAATATCTCTGAGCATGGCCAAACGCTGGTCGGTCGGCCGCCCAAGCTTTCTATTTCCTTTGCGATGTCTCATTCGCTCTTTTCTCCCTTTAATGTTAATTTGTACTCGGACAATTTGTCACGGACTTCATCCAATGACTTGGCTCCAAAATTCTTATACTTCATTAGATCTTCCAACGAGTGCGAAACTAATTTTCCAACTGTCTTGATGCCGGCCTTTTTCAAGCAATTCAAAGAACGGGCCGAAAGCTCCAGATCCTCAACCATCATTTCCAGGATCGCGCCAGGTACTTCAAGCTTATCGTCAGCATCTGCGCCCAAAATGTCAGTTTTTTCACCCAGGTGGATAAAAAGGTCAACGTGTCTGGCCAGAATTTTGGCACTCTCTCTCACCGCATCTTCCGGCCTGACGCAACCGTTTGTCCAAACCGATAAAAGCAAGCGATCATAATTGATTTCTTGACCAACACGAACTTCTTCGGTGGACATGTTAACTTTAAGCACCGGAGTAAAGATTGAGTCGGTAGGAATATAACCAATGGCCAGGCCGGGCTTATTGTTTCCTTCCGAAGAAACATAGCCTTTCCCCCGTTCAACAATTAATTCCATCTGTAATTTACCTGAGCTATCTAAAGTGGCAATCTTATGATCTGGATTTAATATTTCTATTTCCGCATCATGCTCGATATCGGAAGCTTTAACCTCACCCTTGCCCTTGACTTTAAGAGTAACCACCTTTGGCTGCTCGGAGTGTGAGCGAATAACGATTTCTTTTAAATTTAGTAAAACGATTAAAACATCTTCTACTACCCCAGGTATGGTAGTAAACGGGTGAGTCACTCCATCAATTTTTACAGCCGTTACCGCCGCGCCGTAGAGTGAAGACAGCAGCACGCGCCTCAAAGAATTTCCCAATGTTGTCCCATAACCACGCTCCAGTGGCTCAACCACAAACTGACCGTAATTATCAGAAGTTTCGGCTATCCTTACCCACGGTTTTTCTCCAATAGTGACCATTATCTATATCCTCCTTGTTTATTATCTAGAGTAATACTCAACAATAAGATGATCTTCCAAAGCCGCATCAATTTCCTCTCGCTTTGGAATAGAGGCCATCTTGCCTTCTTCCGCTCCGCTACGCACCAACCAGGCTGGCGGCGTATGATCGGGAGATTTTTCTATCATCGCTTTTACCAACGGAACTATCTTTAGGCTAAATTTAATCTGATCATCCGCACTTACCTGAAAAGAAGGAACATCTACCTTACGACCATTGACCAAAACCCCTCCATGATGGACAATCTGACGGGCACTCTGCCGGGAAGCGGCAAAGCCCAGACGAAAAACAACATTATCCAGGCGCCGCTCAAGAAACTCCAGCAGTTTGTCTCCGGTAGCCCCTTTCCCTTTCGAAGCTTTATCAAAATAACCTTCAAATTGTCTCTCAGTTAACCCATATATTCTTCTGGCTTTTTGTTTTTCTCGCAAGCGAATCCCATATTCAGAGATACGCACTCTTTGTGTTTTACCATGCTGTCCGGGAGGATAGGCACGTCTGACAACAGGGCATTTCTCACTAAAGCACTTATCTCCTTTTAAAAATAGCTTTTCTTTCTCTCGTCGACAAAGCTTACATTTGGCTTCAGTATGTCTGCCCATTAAACCCTTCTCCTTTTGGGCGGACGGCACCCATTATGAGGAATTGGAGTAACATCCTTAATTGAGTTGATTTCAAGTCCCGCTGCTTGCAAAGATCTAATGGCAGTTTCCCGGCCAGAACCTGGGCCTTTAACTACAACATTAACCTCCCGCATACCCAATTCCAGCGCTTTCTTACCGGCGGTCTCGGCAGCCAGAGACGCGGCAAAGGGGGTCCCTTTTTTGGTCCCCTTAAAGCCAACTCCACCGGCTGAAGACCAAGCAATAATCGCTCCGCTCTCATCGGCAATAGAAACAATTGTATTATTGAAAGTTGCCTTAATATGGGCAACACCCGTCGCGCTAACTCTCTTTTTCTCCTTGCGTGTTTTCGACTTTACATTAACCATAGCGTTTTATGTTTTTTCCTCCTCTTTCCTTTTGCCTAAACCAACCGTTTTCCTTTTTCCCCGTTTGGTTCTGGCATTAGTTTTTGTACGTTGCCCGCGAGCCGGCAAACCTTTGCGGTGCCGCGAACCACGGTAAGTTCCAATTTCCACCAAACGCTTAATAGACATATTAATTTCTCGCCGCAGATCCCCCTCGATCAAACAATTTTTAATCACGTCTCGAATGGCTATAATCTGCGGATCGGTTAAATCTTTTATCTTGAGCGCAGAGTCAATGCCCGCTTCCTGCAAGATATGCTTACTTAAAGACGACCCAATTCCATATATATAGGTTAACCCAGTAACAACATTTTTATTTGCCGGCAAATCCACCCCTACTATTCTAACCATTCTTTTAATTACCTCCTATTAACCTTGTCGCTGCTTGTGTTTAGGATTTTCACAAATGACATACACCCGGCCATGTCTTCTGACCAGCTTGCACTTCTCGCATATTTTTTTTACCGACGACCTAACTTTCATTGTCCCCTCACTTCATCCTATAGGTAATTCTGCCGCGGGTCAGGTCATAAGGAGAGAGTTCCACCTTAACCCTATCTCCGGGAAGAATCCTAATAAAATGCTTACGCATCTTACCTGAAACATGGCCCAAAATAATTTGACCGGTCTCAAGCTTCACCCGAAAAAAAGCATTGGGCAAGGCCTCGGTTATTTCTCCTTCAAATTCAATAACATCTCTATCTTTTACCATGTTTTTCCTCTTAGGGTTAAAATCTCCGGATCCTTTTCCGTTATCAAAACTGTATGCTCAAAATGGCAGGAGCGCTGCCCATCTGCCGTTATCACTGTCCAACCATCCTCCAGCGTCTTTATTTTCCAGCCTCCCATATTGAGCATGGGTTCAATCGCCAAGACCATACCCGGACTCAGTATTGGCCCTTCACCCGGCCGACCAAAATTGGGGATCAGAGGATCTTCGTGCAGATCTTCACCAATACCATGCCCGTAAAGTTCTCTAACAACCGAAAAACCATTGGCTTCAGCGATCTTTTGAATCGCCGAAGAAATATCACCCAGGTGATTTCCCGCGCGAGCCTGCCGGATACCAGCCTCGAGAGCCTGCCTGGCTGTGTCCATCAACCTGGTATATTTTTTTTCAACCTTACCTACCGGAAAGGTAGCGGCCGCGTCGCCGCAAAATCCATCAATCTTACCGCCCACATCAACACTAACAATGTCCCCCTCCCGGAGAATCTTATCTCCCGGAATCCCATGCACGACTTCTTCATTGACAGAGATACAGGTCGCATGCTTATAGCCGCGATAACCGATAAACACCGGCAACGCATCTTTTTCCCCAATCAACTTCTCGGCAAAACTATCAAGGTACTTGGTTGTAATTCCCACTCCAATCTCTTGACCTACGCTATCCAGAACCCAGCCAACAATGGCACAGGCCCTCTTTATCCGTTCAATTTGGTCAGCCGACTTAACCTTTATCTTCGGCATGTTTAACTAATTTAGAAAAAACATCCTGAATTGCCCCCGAAGCATCCAAGGCCACCAATTTATTTACTTCTTTATAACGCTCAATCAACGGCTTAGTCTCTTCAGCATAGACTTCAAATCTGGTGCGAATCGCTGATTCTACATCGTCTTTTCTTTGATAAAGTTCCCCGCCACACAAGTTACATTTGCCTTCTGTCTTAGGCGGATTAAACTTAATGTGGAAAACAGCTCCGCAAACCTTACAGCTCCTGCGGCCGGTCAGACGCTCAACCACCTTGTCTTCATCAATTTGAAAATAAATCAGCTTGCCTAATTCGCGTCCCATGTTTTTCAACATCTTATCAAAAGCCTCAGCCTGAATAGCCGATCGGGGAAAACCATCTAAAATACAGCCGGCCTGACAATCCGGTTGGCTGAGTCTCTGCCGCGTCAACTCAATAGTTATCTCATTTGGCGCCAGCTTGCCGGCATCGATAAACTCTTTGGCTCGCAGGCCAATCTCGTTTTCTTTCCTGACCTCTTCCCTCAACATATCACCCAAGGAAACATGAGGCAACCCGAGTTTATCAGCCAAAAGTTTTGCCTGAGTCCCTTTGCCGGATCCAGGCGGGCCCAATAGAACTATAATCATGCCAACAGCCCTTCATATTGTCTGGTCACAAGGTGAGTCTCAATTTGTCTCACAAGATCCATGGCCACACCGACCATAATTAAAAGCGCCGTTCCCCCCAACCCTTGAAACGATGTTATATGGGTCAGTTTTTCAACAACACTGGGGACAATCGCCACACAAGCTAAAAACAACGCCCCCACCAGGGTCAAACGCGTAATAACATATTCCAAATACTCGGCAGTTGGCCGTCCGGGCCGAATCCCGGTTATAAAACCACCATATTTTTTGATGTTTTCTGCCAGTTCTACCGGGTTAAAAGTGATCGCCGTATAAAAATAAGTAAAGAAAAAGATCAAAATAAAAAAGAAAACCATATACAGGTTCCCCGATGGAGAAATCAAACCTATAATATTTTGGACAGTTGGATTCGGGATAAATTGGGCAATGGTTGCCGGGAAAAGCAGAATGGACGACGCAAAAATAATCGGGATTACTCCTCCCTGATTTACCCGCAGAGGGATATACGTGCTCTGTCCCCCATACATTTTTCTGCCAACAATCCGTTTAGCATATTGCACCTGAATACGCCGCTGGCCTTCTTGAATAATAACAATACCAACAATCATAGCTAAAAAAGATGCGATTAAAAAACCAACACCAAGGATAGAAGCTCCGCCGCGAACCAGGGTCACAGTTTGGGCGATATACGAAGGGATGCGGGCTACAATTCCCACAAAAATTAAGAGCGAAGCTCCATTGCCAATACCATGTTCAGTGATAAGCTCGGAAAACCACATAACCATAGTGCTGCCCGCGGTCAATGAAATTACAGTTCCGACCAAGAAAAACAAAAAGTTATAGCCGTCAAACATGACGCCGCGGAACCAGAAAGACATCCCGAAGCCCTCAAAAGTTGCCAGCACCACTGTTAGATACCTGGTATACCTGGCAATTTGTTTTCTGCCTGCCTCGCCCTCTTTGTGCAGTTCCTCAAGATGCGGGATTACCACAGTTAAGAGCTGCACGATAATTGAAGCATTGATAAAAGGAATAATTCCCATAGCAAAAATTGAAAAACGCATCAAAGCCCCGCCAGTAAAAAGATCTAGAAAACTTAGGATATTTCCCTGGCTAAATAAGTTTTGCAGTTTAGCCGGATCAACCCCAGCCACAGGGATATGTGAGCCCATCCTAAAAAGGATAATCATCCCCAAAGTATACATAAACTTTTTTCGGAGATCCGCGATATTAAAAATACCAGAGATTACGTTAAACATTTACCACCTGCTGCCTCTATCTTTTTTTGGGCAGACCCCGAAAATTTATCAGCTTTTATGGTTATGGCCTTCATAATTTCTCCATTGCCTAAGATCTTTAACAGGCCGGAAATCTTTAAAGTAGTTTTGTCAATTTCACCCTCATATTTGTTCAAATCCGACACATTTAATACGGAGTAAACCTTCTTAAAAGGATAGTTTTTGAAACCACGTTTAGGTAGGCGACGATACAGGGGTGTTTGTCCACCTTCAAAACGCACCCCCTTGGTCCCACCGCTGCGGCTTTTTTGTCCCTTGTGTCCTCGACCACAGGTTTTACCCCAGCCCGAACTGGTCCCGCGGCCAACGCGCTTCTTGTTCTTTTTAGCTCCGGGATTATATTTTAAACTACTAAGCTGTGACATAGTTTATCTTAAGATCCTTCCCTCTAAGTTTTTTTTCTGTTTCCAGATCTTTCAATGCTTTAAGCCCATCCAACGTCGCCCGGGCCAGATTAACGGCGTTGTTTGAACCAAGCGATTTTGCAACAACATTTTTCACACCAGCCAATTCCAAAATGGTACGCACCGCGCCACCAGCAATAACCCCAGTTCCAGGAGGTGCTGGACGCAAGACAACTTGACTGGCACTAAATTCACCAATAATTTGGTGTGGGATGGTGCCTTCGACTTGAATCACTTCAATTATATTCTTTTTTGCCGCAGCCACACCTTTACGGATAGCGGCTGCTACTTCGGAAGCTTTGCCCAGGCCCAAGCCCACGTGAGAAGCCATGTCTCCAACAACTACGGCCGCACGAAACCCCATCTTTTTACCGCCTTTAACTACCTTGGTTACCCGACGGATCTGGACCACTTTTTCTTGTATTTCTTTCTCTTCAGTTTCGATCAAAAAACTAACCCTCCTTCTCTGGCGCTATCCGCTAAAGCCTTAACCCTGCCATGATAGAGTGACGTGCCGCGATCGAAAACAACCTGCGTGATCCCAGCCGATTTGGCCCTGGCAGCTATTTGCTTGCCAATTTCCTTAGCCGCAGCTACATTGCCGCCATTTTTGCTTTTTAATGTTGAGGCATGAACCAGTGTCTTGCCTCCCTCATCATCAATAATCTGGGCGTGAATGTGCCGCAGACTGCGGAAAACTGATAGTCTTGGTCGTTCTTTAATTCCAAATATTTTTTTCTTGCGCATGATTTATGAAGCTCCTAACGCAGCTTTGGCAGCTTTACCAGCTTTTTTCCTAACATGCTCGCCGGCATATCTTATCCCCTTACCCTTATATGGCTCGGGCTTTCTGATGCTGCGGATTTCTGCGGCGATTTCACCAACAACCTGCTTATCAATGCCCTTAACAACAATTTTGGTATTACCTTCTACCTGAAGCTCTATCCCCTCCGGTGGTTCTACTATAACTGGATGAGAGTAACCAATCTGGATTTGTAAGTTTTTACCTTGTTTGACCGCACGATAACCTACCCCGACCATTTCCAATCTCTTTTCATAACCATTCGTAACTCCCTCAATCATATTCTTAGCCAGACTATTGTACAGTCCCTGCAAAGCCCTGGACTGAGGATCCTTGGCTGAACACAGGGTCAGAACCTTGCCATCTTTGACTTCAACATTAATGGCTGGCCTGTATCCCTGCACCAAGCTGCCCCTGGGCCCTTTAACTTGAATTTGACCATCCTGCACCTTAACCTCAACCCCTTTTGGTATTTCTAATTGTCTATTACCTATTCTACCCATAATTAATTACCAAACATAACAAACAACTTCTCCGCCCAACTTTTGGGTCCGGGCGGTTTCGTCATTCATTAGCCCCTTTGAAGTGGAAATAATCGCCGTACCAAAACCAGACTGTACCTCTGGCAACGAACGGGCATCTTTATAAATTCTCCTGCCCGGTCGGCTTATACGCTTGATATCACAAATGAGCCCTTTCTTGTTGGGCTTATATTTCAATTGGAGTCTAACATATTTTTTTTCCATACGCTTTAAGACCTCTAATCTACCGACGTATCCTTCAGCCACTAAAATCTTGGCGATTCCTTCTTTAATCTTAGAGTGTGGGACATCAACCACTTCCGAGCGGACGCTCTGCGCGTTTTTTATTCTAATCAACATATCTGCAATCGGATCAGTCATATACCCTCCTCCTTTACCAGCTCGACTTAGTCACGCCAGGCAACTGCCCTTTATGTGCTAAGGACCGAAAACAAATTCTGCAAATGCTAAATTTAGCGATATAGGAACGCGACCTGCCACAAATAGAACAACGATTTTTCTTACGGGTCAAAAACTTAGGTTCTCTCTTGCCTCTTTCCAACCATGATTTCTTCGCCATCTAAGTTGTCTCCTTTCGAAACGGCATGCCCCACGCCTCGAGTAATTTTTTGGCTTCATTGTCATTAGCCGCTGAAGTAACAATTGTTATGTCCATACCGCGAACCCTGTCAACTCTTTCGTAATCAACCTCAGGAAAAACCAATTGCTCTTTAATCCCGAAAGTATAATTCCCCCGGCCATCAAACGACTTTGGACTAACCCCTTTAAAATCTCTGATTTTGGGCAAACATATATTAATTAACTTGTTTAAGAATTGACGCATCCTCTCTCCGCGCAACGTTACCTTAAGCCCGATTTGCATCCCCTCCCTTATCTTAAATACCGCGATTGACTTTTTGGCTGTTCTGACCAAAGGTTTTTGACCGGTAATCTCGGCCAATTCTTTGGCCGAAACATCACAGGCCTTAGCATCTTCCCGGGCTTCACCCACCCCACGATTAATCACTATTTTAACTACACAAGGAACACGCATGGGATTGTCATATTCTTTTTTTAATTTTTCTAATAAATCTGACATATCACACCTTATCCACTACTTCGCCGCAGCTGGCACAAGCCCTAACCCCCTTACCTTCAACTTTTTTCCCTTTCACTCGGCTGGGCTCGCCACATTTGGGGCAAATTAGCATTACTTTTGACGCATACATCGGCATAGGTTTTTCAATGATCCCGCCTTGAAAATCACGTGTTGGCTTTTGATGCCGCTTAACCACATTCACCCTCTCCACAATTACCTTGGCCTCTTTAGCAAAAACCGCCAGGACCTTCCCTTTCTTACCTTTATTTTTACCAGAAAGAACAATCACTTTGTCATCTTTCTTAATTTTCATTTTATACAACCTCTGGCGCCAGGGAAATAATTTTCATAAACTCTTTATCTCGAAGCTCCCTGGCCACGGGTCCAAAGACTCTGGTGCCGCGCGGATTTTTACTCTGAACATCAGTAATAAGTACCACGGCATTATCATCAAATCTGACGTAAGACCCGTCAGCCCGGCGCATCGGTTTCTTTGTGCGCACCACCACGCCAAAAACCACTTCACTTTTCTTTACCGTCATGCCAGGGTTAGATTCCTTAACGACTCCGACTATAACATCACCCACTCCGGCAAAGCGGCGATTAGACCCGCCTAAAACCCGAATACACAATAAAGAACGGGCCCCAGTATTATCAGCTACGCGTAACCGGCTCTCCTGTTGTATCAACCTTCTTCTCCTTCATCTTGGGTAATTCGTGTACGTTAACATTACCCTTCCCAAGTATTTTGACTAAACGCCACCTCTTATCCCTTGAGATGGGTTTGGTTTCCATTATTTCAACCCTATCGCCAACAGCACACTCATTTTTTTCATCATGTGCCTTGAATTTCTTTGAAGCACGCACTACTTTCTGATAGAAGGGATGAGGATATGTAGTTTTAACCTCAACCACCGCAGTTTTATTCATCTTGGCGCTTACCACTATCCCGACCTTGATTTTTCTTTTTCCCCTTTCCAATTTAGCGCGCTCCTTTCTCATTGACAATCGTTAATATTCGAGCGATATCTCTGCGCAATTGCCTCACTTTAAGCGGGTTTTTCAACTGCTGGTTGACCTTGGAAAATCTGGCCAACAAAAGCTCATGACGCAGATGTTTTTCTTTCTTCTTTAATTCTTCAGCGCCTAATTCACGCAATTCCGCGGTTTTCATATCTTCTCCATAAATCTGGTTTTTAGCGGCAATTTATAACTGGCCAGGTGCAGCGCTTTTTTAGCCTCTGCCTGCGGTATGCCGCCAATTTCGAAAATAATATGTCCCTGTCTAATCGGCGCGACAAAAGCCACGGGAGCACCCTTACCACCACCCATGCGTGTTTCTGCCGGCCGAGCAGTGATAATCTTATCGGCAAAAGCCCGCACCCACACTTTGCCTCCCCTTTTGAGATAATGAGTCAAAGCTTTTCTCGCTGCTTCAATCTGGTTGACTGTCAGATAGCCGCTTTCCAGCGACTGCAAAGCATATTCACCGAAGCTAATACCAACCCCCCCGGTGGCCTTGCCGCGCACCCTTCCCCTCTGATGTTTCCTAAATTTAGTTTTGGTTGGGCTGATTACCATTTTCCTGCTCCGCCTCCTTAGCGACATCAACGACATCCTTGTTTTTCACTTTTAAAACTTCACCCTTATAAATCCAAACTTTGACACCAATTTTGCCGTAAAGTGTCATCGCTTCGGCAAAGCCATAATCAATCTTGGCGCGCAGAGTGTGGAGTGGAACACTGCCAACTCGATACCACTCTCGGCGGGCAATCTCTCCGCCACCCAATCTCCCGGCACACATAATTTTAACCCCTTTTGCACCCATGCGCATCCCCTTGGAAACCGCCTGTTTCATGGCTCGGCGATAGGAAATTCGTTTCTCGAGCTGAGAAGCAACATATTCTGCCACTAACACTGAACAAATTTCTGGTTTTGCTTCTTCACGAACATTTAATTGGATCTGTTTCTTGAATTTTTTTATCAGTTTGTCACGAATAGTTGAAATTTCCTTTCCACCCTTGCCAATAATTAAACCCGGCCTGGCAGTATGAAGATCTATTTCGATTTGATTCGCCTTGCGGCCTATAAAAATTCTTGATATCCCAGCCTTAAATAACGTACTCTTTAAGTATTTTCTAAGTTCCAGGTCCTCAGCCAGTTGCTTGCCATAGTCTTCGCCATCGGCATACCAAAAACTGTCCCAATGTTCAATAATCCCTATTCTTAATCCATGCGGGTGAATCTTTTGGCCCATTAAGCTTCCTCCTTAACGTTACTTTGTTTATTTTCTTTGGCACTGACACAAACGGTAACATGGCTGGTCTTTTTCAAGATTGGAAAAGCACGGCCCTTGGCCCGAGCTCTCCAACGTTTCATGGTCACACCTTTGTTGGCATAAATTTCAGAAACAATTAGTGACTCTTGGTCCAACTTGTAATTATTTTTTGCGTTGGCTACCGCGGATTCAATCACTTTTATCAAAATCCTGGCACCTTTTTGCGGCATCAACCTTAATACCTGTAAAGCTTCGAGCGCGTTTTTACCACGGATCATCTCCATTACCAGCCCCAATTTGCGAGGACCAATTCTGACCCACTTAACTTGTGCTTTTACGATTGTCATGTTAATGTTGCCGCCTTGTCAGTTGGAGAACTGTGCCCTTTAAAGACTCTGGTGTGGGCAAATTCACCCAATTTATGACCAACCATGTTTTCTGTAATATAAACCGGGAGATGCTTCCTGCCATTATGAACCGCAAAAGTATAACCGACCATCTCCGGAATAATGGTACAACTCCTGGCCCAAGTCTTTATCATGGTCTTTTGTCCTGAAGCTTCCATTTTCTGAACTTTCTTCAGCAGTTTTTCGTCAACATACGGTCCTTTTTTAATCGACCTTCCCATCTTCTATTTCCTCCCGCTTAAGATAAAGCGATCATTGCGATGTCTTGGTTTTCTGGTCTTCTTGCCCCGGGTTGGTTTTCCCCAAGGAGTAACCGGATGCTTCCTGCCGATAGGAGATTTACCTTCTCCTCCACCATGAGGATGGTCACAGGGATTCATAGCCACCCCTCTAACAGATGGCCGGCGCCCCAGATGCCTCAGCCTGCCTGCCTTACCCAGAACAACATTCTTGGCGTCGACATTACCAACTTGACCGACAGTCGCCCGACAAGAAATATGCACCATGCGCTGCTCACCAGAGGGCAGCCTGATGATAGCGTAGTTCCCTTCTTTAGCCATTAACATGATACCCGCACCGGCAGAACGTCCCAAAATCCCACCTTTACCCGGCTCAAGCTCAATATTATGCACTAATGTACCAACCGGAATTGAACGCAAAGGCAGAGCATTGCCCGGTTTAATGTCAGCATCAACTCCGGAGTTCAATGTCTCCCCGTCCACCAGGCCAAGCGGAGCCAAAATATATCGCTTCTCACCATCCTCATATTGCAACAAAGCAATACGCGCGTTACGATTGGGATCATATTCAACACCAACGACTCTGGCCGACATATCCTTATCACGTTTAAAGTCAATAATCCGATACATGCGTTTGTGGCCACCACCGCGATGTCGTGCTGAGACTCTACCCATGCTATCCCTACCGGCAGTTTTACGATAAGGGACTAAGAGTGATTTTTCTGGTTTATTTTTAGTGATGTCTGAAAAATCATCCGCTATCTGAAATCTTTGTCCTGGAGTTACAGGATTTTTTTGCTTAACTCCCATTATGCTTCAAGCTCCTCTATTGTTTGCCCCCGCGTTAAACTAACATAGGCTTTTTTCCACTGGGATGTCCGACCAACCGATTTGCCCACAACCTTGCGCTTGGCACGAACCTTGCAGGTATTAACAGCCAGGACCTTTACCTTAAAAAGTTGTTCGATCGCTTGTTTAATCCCAACCTTGGTTGCGTCAAGATGAACCTTAAATACATATCTTGAATCAACCTTTTGCCCCACCGCTTTTTCAGTAATTAACGGCTTTAATATTATTTGTTCCGGAAGCATTATGCTAGCCCCTCCTCAAACTGTTTAATCGCGCTATTGTCAATTAGCAGCCATTCGCAAGCCGTAAGATCAAAAATATTTAAATCTTTAGCTAAAAGTAGTGTTACCCCTTTGATGTTTCGGCAAGCCTTATTAAAATCCGCGTTATCTTGCCCAGCCACAATTAAAACTCTTCCAGTTATCTGCAAATCTTTTAGCATTTTTACCGCCACTTTTGTCTTGATCTCTGAAAGTTTAAATTCCTGAACCACCTTAACTCTGCCTGCTTTAGCTTTGGCTGAAAGAACTGTCTTAAGCGCTAATTTCCTAATTTTTTTTGGCAAAGCATATCCATAATCTCTCGGCTTTGGGGCAAAGACTACGCCGCCCTTTCTCCACAGCGGCGAACGGATGCTGCCCGCTCTGGCTCGGCCGGTCCCCTTTTGCTTCCAAGGCTTTTTACCACCACCACGAACCTCACCACGGGTCTTGGCGCTCTGCGTCCCTCTTCTCTTTGACGCTTGATACCATACCACCGCCGAATGCACAACATTGTCATTTGGCTTACGACCAAAAATATCTACTGGAGCCGTTACTTCTCCAGCACTTTTGCCGTCTATATCATATAATGGCAGATTCATGCCTTTGCCTCGGCTTTCTTATCGGCTTTCTTCTCTGCTTTCTTTTCCGTTTGCTTATCGAAGGCAACAAGTTTAGCCACCTGAGTCCGTTTGATTGAAACAAGGTTCCCCTTTTTCCCTGGAACCGTCCCTTTTACAAGAAGTAGATTTTTTTCCGCATCAACTCTAACCACCTTAATACTTTTAACCGACGCCCTAACCGCTCCCATCCTCCCTGGCATAGACAAACCCTTAAAAACCCTGCCCGGAGTTGTCCCGGCACCGATTGACCCGGTGATCCGATGCGATTTCGAACCATGGGACATCGGTCCCCGCGCGTGATGATGGCGTTTTATATTACCGGCAAAACCTTTACCTATGGTAATGCCAGAAATAACCAGCATGTCCCCGGGACTAAAAATTTCAACCTTGATCTCCTGACCAACTTGAATTCCACCCGTATTTTCATTTCTAAATTCACGCAGATATCTTGCCTGGGACTCTTTTAGGTGTCCCTTCATCGGCTTATTTAGTTTTTTGTTCTGACCAAACCCAACCTGGATAGCATTGTAGCCATCGGTTTCCTTGGTCTTGAGCTGAGTAACCACACATGGCCCAGCTTCAATAACTGTTACCGGAACCATATTGCCGGATTCATCAAATATTTGCGTCATTCCAATTTTTTTACCTAATAAATTATCCATCATTACCCCATTTTAATCTCAACATCTACCCCGGACGGTAAATCGAGTTGCATTAAAGCGTCTACGGTTTGCGGCGGCGGATCCAAAATATCAATTAAGCGTTTGTGCGTGCGTATTTCAAAATGCTCTCGCGACTTTTTATCCACGTGCGGAGAACGCAAAACACAATATATCTGTTTATCGGTTGGCAAGGGCACCGGGCCGGAAACAATTGAGCCCGCCCTTTTCGCTGTTTGAACAATCTTTCCCGCCGATTGGTCCAGTATCCTATGATCGTAACTCTTGAGCCTGATCCTAATCCTTTGTCTTTTTTGTCTTACCATATTATTTTTCCTGACCTTCCTCTGCACTAGCGGTACCTTGATTTTTTTCGATTATCTCCTGCGCTAGATTCTTGGGCATTTCATTGTATTCACAAAATTCCATACTGTAAGAGCCACGACCCTGGGTTAAAGAACGCACAATTGTAGAATAACCAAACATGGTTGAGAGAGGCACTTTGGCTTTTATAGTCTGAATTCCCATACGCGCTTCCATGCCTTCAATGCGGCCTCGTCGGCTATTTAGGTCACCAATAACCTCTCCCATATATTGATCGGGCACCACTACCTCCACCTTCATAGTCGGCTCCAGCAAAATCGGACTACTTTGCAGAACACCTTTTTTAAACGCCATTGAACCGGCAATTTTAAAAGCTATTTCCGAAGAATCAACATCATGATAAGAACCGTCAAACAGTGTGGTGCGCAGATCAATGACCGGATAACCAGCCAACACCCCGGTTGACATAGCTTCTTCTATTCCTTTTTCAACCGCCGGGATATATTCTCTAGGAATTGAACCACGCACAATCTTATTAACAAATTCAAAACCCTTACCTGCCGCCAACGGCTCAAGCCTAAGAAAAACATGGCCATATTGGCCCCGGCCACCGGTTTGTCTAATATATTTGCCTTCAACTTCTGCTTCTCCGCGAATGGTTTCTTTGTAGGCAACCTGCGGTTTCCCGACATTGGCTTCAACACGAAATTCTCGGAGTAATCGATCTACAATAATCTCCAGGTGCAACTCTCCCATACCGGAAATAATTGTTTGCCCGGTCTCCGGGTCACCCTTAATTCTAAAGGTTGGGTCTTCTTCCGCCAGTTTTCCCAAGGCCATGCCAAGTCTTTCTTGATCTACCTTAGTCTTAGGCTCAATCGCCACAAAAATAACTGGTTCAGGAAATTGAATAGATTCGAGGATTATTGGTTTAAGCGTATCACACAGCGTATCGCCAGTAGTAGTATTTTTTAAACCAACCGCGGCGGCAATATCGCCAGCGTAAATCTCTTCTATATCCTCGCGTTTATTGGCATGCATTTGTAAAATCCTGCCAATTCTCTCTTTTTTATCTTTAACGGAATTTAATACGTAAGATCCGGACTTCAACGTCCCTGAATATACCCTAAAAAATGTTAGCCTTCCGACAAAGGGATCAGACATAATCTTAAAAGCTAAAGCGGCAAAAGGTTCTTCGTCAGCTGCTTTTCTCTGTTCTTCTTCCCCAGATTTAGTGTTCAAACCCTTAACTCCCTCTTTATCTAGGGGAGAAGGGAGATAATCAACGATAACATCCAAAAGCGGCTGCACTCCACGGTTCTTAAAAGACGAACCGCAAACCACCGGAACAATTTGTGCCGCTATCACGGCTTTTCTTAAACCCACCCGTATCTCTTCCTTGGTCAAAGCTTGGCCTGACAAGTATTTCTCCAAAAGTTTATCGTCGGCTTCAGCCGCAGCTTCGACCAATTTTTCCCGATAAGCGTTCGCCTTCACCTTCAAGTCATCGGGAATAGGCTTACGTACAAGCTTTAGCCCCAGATCGTCCTCATACATAACAGCATCCATCTCCACCAGGTCAATTATCCCGGCAAACTGATCTTCTGCGCCAACCGGCAATTGGAACAACACCGGTTTGCTTAAAAGCCGATCCTTTATTTGATCTGCCACGCGATAAAAGTCCGCCCCAACACGATCCATTTTATTAATAAAGGCAACCCGCGGCACATTATAGCGAGTGGCTTGCCGCCAAACTGTTTCTGATTGCGGCTGCACTCCACCCACGGCACAAAAAATTATTACCACTCCATCTAAGACTCGCAAAGATCGTTCCACTTCAACCGTAAAATCCACGTGTCCGGGAGTATCAATAATATTAATGCGATGATCCCGCCAAAAGGTGGTGGTGGCGGCAGAGGTAATAGTAATACCGCGCTCTTTCTCCTGCTCCATCCAGTCCATGGTGGCGGTCCCATTATGAACCTCACCTATACGATGAAGGCGACCACTGTAAAACAGTACCCGCTCGGTCGTGGTTGTTTTACCAGCGTCAATATGGGCCACAAAACCCATATTTCGATATTTATCCATAGCGTGTTCTCTAGCCATTTATTTTATTACCACCTAAAATGAGCGAAAGCCTTATTGGCTTCCGCCGTTTTATGCAAATCTTCCTTCTTTTTCACACAAGCCCCGGCACCATTATAGGCATCCATCACTTCCGCCGCCAGGCTCTCGATCATTGATTTTCCAGCTCTTTCCTGACAAACTGTACACAACCACTTCATGGCCAGCCCCTGCCCTCTTGACTTGGACACCTCAATCGGAACCTGATAAGTCGCACCGCCAACACGCCTGGCCTTAACTTCCAACATGGGAGTTATTTTCCCTAAAGCCACGTCAAATACCTCCAAAGGATCTTTGTTTAATTTTTTCTTAATTTCATCTAAAGCGGAATAAACTATATTTTCTGCCTTACTTTTCTTCCCTTTAGTCATAACCTTATGAATAAATTTTTGAACCAGCACACTTTTGTAAACCGGGTCTTCTTGAATTATTCTTTTAGAAACATTTCCACGCCTAGGCACCAGCTGCTCCTCCTTTTACCATTTTTGCACCATATTTGCTGCGCGACTGTTTTCTACCTTCAACCCCAGCAGTATCAAAAGAACCCCTTACTATATGATAACGCACGCCGGGCAAATCCTTAACACGGCCTCCCCTAACTAAAACCACCGAGTGTTCCTGTAAATTATGCCCAACTCCCGGAATATAAGCCGAAACTTCCATGCCCGTGGTCAAGCGAACCCTGGCAACTTTGCGCAAAGCAGAATTTGGTTTTTTTGGTGTTGTTGTATAAACTCTAACGCAAACCCCGCGTCTTAAAGGACAGCCCTTTAAAGCCGGCACATTCTTTTTGCTTTTCTTTTTTATTCTACCGAAGCGAACCAATTGATTAATCGTTGGCATATTAATACTCCTCTGCCTTTGCTTGAGCGGCAATTTTGAGCTGCCCCATTAAACCGGCCGTCGGCGTCAATTCCAAAAAACTATAGTCAAGGAACCCGGTTCCGGCTGGAATTGGCTTACCAATGATAACATTTTCTTTTAGTCCGTACATTTCATCTGTCTTCCCATTAACCGCCGCCTCAGTTAAAACCCTGGCCGTTTCCTGGAAAGAAGCGGCAGAAATAAAACTCTCCGTGGCCAACGAAGCTTTTGTTATACCCAACAAAACTTCTGTAGAGGTGGCTTTTTCTCCTTTGCTTTTTTCGTTAATGACAGCCAAAGTATTTTTTTCAATCAATTCACCGGGCAACAAGGTCGTATCCCCGGGCAGAACCACGCGCACTTTCTTGGTCATTTGCCTGACAATAACCTCAATATGTTTATCGGCAATAGTTACGCCTTGTCCTCGATAAATCTTTTGTATTTCATCAACTAAAAACATTTGAGCGGCAGCCACGCCTCTAATCCGCAATACTTCATGGGGATTAACATTCCCCTCGGTAATCTGCATACCTTCGTGCACCTTATCGTTTGAGATAACCCGCAATCTGGTCTCGTAAGGTACATTGTATTCTTTTACTTCGTCTTTGCCGCCTTTGATTTTTACCAGGCGCATGCCCTCGCTTTCACTGACCTCCACTACCCCATCAATATCCGAGAGGATTGCCGTGTCGCGAGGACGTCTGCCTTCAAAAAGCTCTTCAACCTTTGGCAAACCTTGAATAATATCTCTGGTTTTGCTGGGATCGCGGCGGATTGATTCAACACGGGCGATAACATCGTAACTTTCAACGTTCACATTGTCTTCAACAAACACCCGGGATCCGGCAATAACTAAATAATTTTCACCGGGAGCAACAACCAGGCTCTGTTTGCCAGCTTCAATAATAACGCCCGGAGCTTTACACATTAAACCAACGGCCATTTCATCTCCGGTTTTGACCTTATTGCCAACTTTGACGAAAACCTGCACTTTGCCTGGCACATCATATGTTTTTGTAACTTTAGGGTTAAAAACAAAAACCTCACCATCCTGCTTCGCCACCCGATCCCCTCTCTTTGTTGAGACGTCAAGATCCAAGTACATAATCTTGCCGGCCGTGCTGGAAATAACATATTCATAACTCGGGTCGTATTCGGCAATAACACCGTCGGCATTTACTTTTTGATGTTCTTTTATCTGAAGCATGGCACCGACAGGCAGCGGATACTCTTCTTTCTTATCTTTAATTTTGATAAAGATCTTGGTGCTGCGGGCAATCATCTTTTGCTTTTCACCCATTTCATCAACAATATCTTTGATTTCGATGCCATCAGAGAAACTTACCGTCCCGCCATGCTTGGTCTTAATCTGAATTTTGGCCCCTTTATGCAAAGCAACTCCACCAATATGGAAAGTTCTCATGGTCAGCTGTGTACCTGGCTCACCGATTGATTGTGCCGCGATAATACCTACGGCTTCTCCAACATTGACCACGCGTAAAGTCGACAGATCCAAGCCATAACACTTTTTGCATAGCCCCTTTTTGGTATTGCAAGCCAAAACTGAACGAACCAAAACTTTTTCCATGCCCGATTCATATATTTTTTTGGCAGTTTCTTCATCCATCATCTCTCCGGCTTTGGCCAAAGTTTTACCGGACAGCGGATCGACTAGATTCTTGATAGGCACACGGAAAATTAATCTTTGCCAAAGCGGGATCACTTCTTCGTAACCTTCGCGCAGGGTTGACAGCTCAATCCCTTCTTTTGTTTCGCAATCATCTTCGGTAATCATGACATCTTGAGCGACATCTACTAACCTGCGGGTTAAATATCCCGAATCTGCCGTGCGCAGAGCGGTATCAACTAAACCTTTGCGCGCACCATAAGAAGAGATAAAATACTCGGTTACAGTTAAGCCTTCTTTAAAGTTGGTCTTAATAGGTATCTCAATAATATTTCCAGACGGATCGGCCATCAGGCCGCGGATACCCGAGAGCTGGCGCACCTGTTGGACATTGCCCCGGGCACCAGAGAACGCCATCATGTAGACGGAGTTGAGACGATCAAATCCTTCCAACAAACTATTGGTCACCTCTTCGGTAACCGCGCTCCAAAGATCCAAAGACCTGATGAATTTTTCTTTGGCTGAAAGAGTACCAGCCTGGAAATGCCGCTCCAAATCAGCTACTTGCTTAGTTGCCCTGTCGACAATTGCCTTTTTCTTCTCCGGCACTACCAGATCTTCAATGGCAATCGAGACTCCAGCCAAAGTAGCATATTTAAACCCAAGCCGCTTAATCTCATCGGCAATTTCCGCGGCTACCGCGCTGCCATATTGCTTATAACACGTTAAGATTACCTGCTCAACTTGTTTTTTACCCATTAAAAAATTTATGTATGGATATTCTTCCACAACATCGTGTTTATTTAAGACGCGATTCATAGTATAGTTAAATTTTATCCGGCCTACAGTAGTGGCAATCAATTCCCCGTTCCGACGCACCTTGATCGGTGCCTGCAAGTGCAGCTCGTCTAGGTCATTGGCAACCATCGCTTCCCAATCATTAGCAAAAACCTTATCTTTACCCAGGGTCTGCTTGTCATCTTCAACTGTCAAATAATAGGTACCCAAAACCATGTCCTGAGTAGGGGTAATAACAGGACGGCCGGAAGCGGGCGAAAGAATATTGTTTGAGGCAAGCATCAGGATACGTGCCTCAACCTGGGCTTCAAATAATAATGGCACATGAACCGCCATCTGGTCACCGTCAAAGTCAGCATTAAACGCCGGACAAACCAGCGGATGGATTTGAATCGCCTTTCCTTCAACCAAAACCGGCTCAAAAGCCTGTATACCCAGGCGATGTAAAGTTGGGGCGCGGTTTAGCAGTACCGGATGCCCCTTGATAACTTCTTCTAAAATATCCCAAACAGTGATCTCTTTTTGGTCTATCATGCGTTTGGCAGATTTTACATTTTGGGCAATATTGCGGTCGACTAATTTTCGGATCACAAAAGGTTTAAATAATTCCAGGGCCATTTCTTTGGGCAAACCACATTGATGAAGTTTAAGGGTTGGTCCAATCACAATAACTGAACGGCCGGAATAATCCGCTCGTTTGCCTAACAAATTTTGGCGGAAGCGGCCCTGTTTACCTTCAATAACATCGGTTAAGGATTTGAGAGGCCTACCGGTTGATCCGGTCACCGCTCTTTTACGACGGCCATTATCAATTAAAACATCAACCGACTCCTGAAGCATCCTTTTTTCGTTGCGGATGATCATCTCAGGCGCACCCATGTTAATCATTTTCTTTAAGCGATTGTTGCGGTTCAAAACCCTACGATAAAGGTCATTTAAGTCAGAGGTGGCAAAGCGTCCGCCCTCTAACTGGACCATGGGACGAAGATCAGGTGGAATAACCGGCAAATTATCAATAATTAACCATTCCGGACGATTATTGGATGTTAAAAACGCCTCGGCCACACGCAAACGTTTAACAATCTTCATCCGTTTTTGGCCGGTAGAAGTTTTTAGATCGCGGCGCAATTTACTGACAGTCTGACCAAGATCAATGCGCGACAACAACTCACGAATACCTCTGGATCCGGTTTCCGCCTTAAATTTACTGCCATACTTATCAAGCGCTTCTTGATACTCGGCTTCGCGTAAGATTTTGCCTTCTTTCAGGCGTTTAAGATCGCCACTCACCTTGGTCACAATATAAGCGTCATAATAAACAACTTCTTCAAGTGACTTGGTCGAAACATCCAGCAGCAAGCTTAAGTACCCGGGTATCCCGCGTAAAAACCAAATGTGCGCTACCGGTTCAACTAATTTAATATGCCCCATTCGCTCGCGTCTCACGCGAGAGGTGGTCACTTCAACGCCACAGCGTTCACACACAATCCCACGGTAGCGTACACGCCGATACTTGCCGCAATGACATTCCCAATCCTTAACCGGACCAAAGATCTTTTCGCAAAACAAACCTCGGCGTTCCGGCTTAAAGGTGCGGTAATTAATGGTCTCCGGTTTTTCAACCTCACCATACGACCAGCTGAGAACTTTCTCAGGAGAAGCGATTCCGATTCTTATTGCCTGAAATTCTTTGTCTGCTTTATTGGCAAATGGCAAGATTAATCCCTCCTCTTAGACTTATCAAATATGCGCGGCATTTTTCTGCCGGAAACTTTTTCTTGCTCATCAATATTCACTTCTTTGCCCTCTTTGTTTAATGTCCTAACATCCAAAGAAAGACTGCGTAGCTCCTTGATTAGCACTTTAAACGATTCCGGAATCCCTGGTTTACCCATAGCTTTACCTTTTATGATGGCCTCATAAACCCGCGAACGACCGACAACATCGTCTGATTTTACTGTTAAAAGCTCTTGCAGGGTATGGGCAGCCCCGTAAGCCTCCAACGCCCAAACTTCCATCTCTCCAAATCGCTGGCCGCCAAACTGCGCCTTACCACCTAGCGGCTGTTGAGTAATAAGCGAATATGGACCGGTAGATCTGGCATGCATCTTGTCATCAACCAGGTGAATTAGTTTCATTAAATACATATAGCCCACTGCAATTTTTCTACCCAGAGATCTGCCGGTTCTACCGTCTTTAAGATCAACCTTGCCGCTGGCATCGATCCAGGTCAACCTGGAATCAACAGCAGCTTTTTCAAGCTCCCTCTCAATTAACTTGACTGAAGCATCTTCTTCTATGGCTTCATCAAAAGCCTGCAATTTATATCTCCTGTCCAAAATATGGCCAGCCTGACCAAGCAACAACTCAAAGATCTGACCGATGTTCATACGAGAAGGAACGCCAAGCGGATTTAATATTACGTCAACCGGGGTACCATCCGGTAAATAAGGCATATCTTCTTCCGGTAAAACCCTGGCGACGACCCCCTTATTCCCATGACGGCCAGCTACCTTATCACCAACACCAATCTTGCGCATCTGCGCCAGGTAAACGCGGATCAATTCATGCACACCCGGAGGCAACTCATCTCCATTCTCACGAGAAAAGCTTCTCACCGCGATTACTTTGCCATGTTCGCCCGGAGGAGCCTTAAGGGAAGTGTCGCGCATATCTCTGGCCTTATCACCAAAAATCGCGCGCAGCAGTTTTTCTTCGGCTGGCAGCTCAGTTTCGCCTTTGGGTGTAACCTTACCAACTAAGATATCCCCAGGGCCAACCTCTGCCCCCGGAACAATAACCCCTCGCTCATCTAGATCTGCCAGGGCTTCTTCACTGACATTGGGAATTTCTCTGGTAATCTCTTCCATACCCAATTTTGTCGCTCTAACTTCCACTTCCAAACGCTGGATATGCACAGTAGTAAAAAAATCATGCTTAACTAATTTTTCTGACAGGATAATTGCATCTTCATAGTTATAGCCCTCCCAGGGCATCATTGCGACCAGGACATTTCTACCCAATGCCAATTCTCCGTCCTGGGTGGCAGAACCATCGGCCAGAACTTGTCCTTTGACAACCTGATCTTTAATTTTTACTCTGGGCCGTTGATGTATTAGTGTGTCCTGGTTACTTCTGCCAAAAGTGATTAATTTATATAGATCTTTTTTGCCGTTGGATCTCTGGACCACAATCTCTTCGGCGCAAACGTTCACCACCTTGCCGGGATTTTCCGCCCTGAGCAAGGTTCTAGAATCATTTGCCACTCTTTCCTCGTAGCCGGTACCAACCGTAGGCGGCTCAGGTAAAAGCAAAGGCACTGCTTGTCGCTGCATGTTCGCCCCCATCAGTGCACGGTTGGCGTCATCATGTTCAAGAAAAGGGATCATGGCTGTTGTTAAACCAACAATTTGTTCTGAAGCGACAGCCACATACTCCACCTCTTTGCTCGGCGCATACATAAATTCCCGACGATAACGCACGGGAATCTGTTCCTCGATAATTTTCCCCTGGCTGCTTAAACGTACATCATAGGCAGCGATTTTATGCAAATCCTCGACATCCGCCGTTAAATACTCGATTTTTTTGAAAACAAACCCTTTATCAACTTTGCGGTAAGGCGTTTCGATAAAACCATATCTGTTAACCCGCGCGTACGTCGCCAAAGAACCAATTAAACCGGCATTAGGTCCTTCCGGAGTTTCAATCGGACAAATGCGGCCAAAGTGGGAGGGATGGATATCTCTGACTTCAAAACCAGCTCGCTCCCTGGAAAGACCTCCCGGACCAAGGGCAGAAAGCCTGCGTTTATGAGTTATCTCGGCCAAAGGATTTGTTTGATCCATGAACTGCGATAATTGACTCGAACCGAAAAACTCTTTAATAACTGCCTGTAATGGACGGATATTAATAAGTTGTCCCGGGGTAACTACTTCGTCCCCCTTAATCATCATCTGTTCTTTGATTAGGCGCTCAATTCTCGCCAACCCAACCCTTATTTGACGTTGCAGCAACTCTCCAATGGCTCTGACTCGACGATTGCCAAGATGGTCTATATCATCGGCAATGCCCTCTCCAGTATTGATTGAAATCAAATATTTGACCATAGCTAAGATATCAACTTTGGTCAGAACATATTTGTCTTCGGGCACATTTACTCCTAATTTGCGATTAACCTTATGTCGACCTACCCTGCCAAGATCGTAACGGCGGGCATTAAAAAATAGGTTATTTAGATAAACTTGCGCCCCCTCCTGTGTTACAGGATCTCCGGGCCGTAACTTCTTATAAACTTCGATCAGTGCCTCATCTTTGGGCAAAATGGGACACTCTTTTAATGACCTTCTTCTAAATTCACCCTCGGACAGAGCATCCAAAATCTCTTTTTCTGAACAACCAATAGCCGAAAAGAACATGGTTACGGGAATTTTGCGGGTGCGGTTGATGCGGGCAAAGATCGCTCCGGCGGCATCTGTTTCAACCTCCAGCCAGGATCCGCGGTCTGGAATCACCGTGGCATAGTAGAATGTCTTGCCGCCACGTTCCACCTTTTTAGATTCGCGATAATAAACGCCCGGAGATCTAACTAGCTGAGAAACAATAACTCTTTCAGCGCCATTGATAATGAAAGTCCCACGCTCTGTCATCATCGGTAGATCACTTATAAAAACAGATTGGGACTGAACCTCTTTGCTCTGTTTGCTAACCAAACGAGCTTCAACCTTTAAAGGCACAGCATAGGTTGCTTCACGGATGAGACACTCCCGTGCCGAATACTTTGGCTTGCCCAACTGGTACTTACCCGAGAAATAGAGCTCGAGCTTACCGTTGTATCCCTTAATAGGAGAAATTTTCTGGATTTCCTCCGAAAAACCTTCTTCTAAAAACCACCTGAAAGAATCTCTTTGTAACTCCAATAAATCAGGCGGTTCGGCAACCCTTTTCTGTATTAGATTAATTACTTTCATTATTTGATTTCGACCTTTGCTCCTTCAGCCTCGAGCTTTTTCTTGATTTCGCCTGCCTCTTCCTTCTTAATACCCTGCTTTAGAGGTTTTGGAGCGGTATCAACTAAATCTTTAGCTTCTTTAAGACCAAGTCCTGTCACCTCACGCAAAACTTTTAGAACTTGGATTTTCTTGTCACCCGCAGATACTAAAACGACATCAAATTCATCCTTAACCTCTGCTGTTTCGACGCCAGCGGCTCCGCCGCCACCAACCATCATCGGAGCAGCCGCGGAAACACCAAACTTTTCTTCCATTTTCTTAATTAGTTCCGCGAGTTCAAGAACCGTCATCTCCTCAACCTTTGTTAAAATATCCTCTACCTTTGCCATGTTTTTCACCCCCCCTTCTTTTCTTTAATTGCATTTAACGCGTAAACAAATTTGCGAATATTGCCCTGGAGAACATTGAGCAAGCCATATATCGGCGCCTGCAATCCCCCCACTATTTTAGCCAGCAAAACTTCCCGTGAAGACAGCTTGGAAATATCATTAAGGCCGTCTTTATTAACCACTTTGTTCTCAAAAACCCCGGCTTTAATCTCACCTTTTTCAACCTCATCAAAAAATTCTACCAGGGACTTTAGGGGCGCTACCGGTTCATCATAGCCAAGCAACATACCGGTTGGACCATGCAGATGCTCACTAAGATCCGATAAGCCGGCCGCTGCCAACGCCTTTTGCAACAAACTATTCTTCACTATTGTATATTCTGATTTATCTTTATAAAGCTTTTTACGCAGTTCTGTAATTTTATTAACAGAAATACCGCGATAATCAGACAAGATTATGACCTTGGCTAAATCAATTTTTTCTTTTAATTTATCAACTACCTCTTTCTTCCTGGCTAAAGCCTTGGCACTGCCCATTTTATACGTTCACCTCTACTTTTTCCTGGGCTGCCTTAGCGTCTATTTTAATGCCAGGCCCCATAGTCCCCGATATAGTGATAGATTGAATATAATTTACTTTGAGTCCGCTGGGTTTAACCTTTATAACAGCAGAGAGCGCGGCCAGAAAATTCTTTTCTAAAGCCGCGGCATCAAAAGAAACCTTACCTAAAACCATATGTAAGACCCCGGTTTTATCCATTTTGAACTCAACCTTGCCCCCTTTATACTCGTTAACTGTCTTAACAATATCAAAAGTTACGGTGCCGGTCTTGGGATTTGGCATTAGGCCCTTAGGGCCTAATATTTTTCCGAGTTTCCCTACCGCACCCATCATGTCAGGGGTAACAACTAAGACATCAAAGTCCAAAAACCCTTTTTGAATTTTCTCAACCAGATCGTCACTGCCTGCTATAGCTGCCCCGGCTTCCTCTGCCTCTTTTACCTTTTCTGCCCTGGCTACCACTGCAACCCTTTTAAATTTTCCCGAACCACCGGGGAGCATAACCGTACCGCGGACAGAATGTTTCTTTGAATCAGCACCCAATTTCATGGCTAAGTCTATGCTTTCATCAAATTTTGCGCGCGCGGTTTGCTTAATCAACTGCAACGCGTCGGTTAATAAATAATACCTTTCTTTGTCCACCAACTTAACTTTTTCCTGATATATTTTACTGCGCTTACTCATTCGATTGTTATCCCCATATTTCTAGCTGTGCCGGCAATAATCTTCGTCGCCGCCTCAATTTCGTTAGCATTGAGATCTGCAAATTTCAGCTCCGCGATTTCCCTAATTTTTTGCTTTGAGATTTTGCCAACCTTTACCTTATTCGGCTCACCAGAGCCTTTTTCAATCCCCGCGGCCTTCAGCAACAAAGCGGCGGCTGGCGGTGTTTTTAAGATAAAAGAAAAAGAACGGTCTTTATAGATAGAAATCTCAACCGGAACAACAACATCCCCCTTATCCTTAGTTGCCGCGTTATATTGTTTGCAAAAATCCATAATATTCAAACCATGCTGTCCCAAAGCCGGACCAATTGGCGGTGCCGGGTTAGCTTTGCCTGCCGGGATTTGCAATTTAACTTTGGATATTACTTCCTTAGTCTTTTTCTTAGCCATATAATTTCTTCTCCGCTCAATACAAACTACGCTATCTTTTGCGCATGCTCGAAATTTACTTCAACCGGAGTATCTCTGCCAAAAATATTGATGAGAATTTTAAGCTTACCTTTTTCCGGATTAACTTCATCAACTGTGCCGGTATAACCGCGAAAAGGACCGGAAATAATCCTCACCCCCTCACCCCTTTCGAAATTAACCTCTAATCTTTCTTCTTTACCCAGCTGTTTGAGAACTCGCTGCATCTCTTTACCGGAGACGGGTGTGGGCTTTACTTTAGTACCAATAAAGCGGGACACGCCAGAGGTTTGTCGAATTTGATACCAGGTTTCTTCATCCAAGATCATTTCCAAAAAAACATAGCCCGGGAACATCTTTTTAACCTTGGCCGTGCGTTTGCCACCTTTAATCTCAATAATTTCTTCCGTTGGCACCAAAACCTGAGCGACTTTTTCACTTAACCCACTGGATCTAACGGTTAAATCAATTGATTGTTTTACTTTATCCTCGTGGCCGGTAAAAGTCTGAATCACGTACCATTTCTTTTCTTCGCTTGTCTTCCCAGTAGGCACCTCTTCTTTAGGCTCGGGAACAGTCTCTGATTCCTGGGTAGTTTCCTGGGCCGGAGGGGCATTTGCTTCATTTACCTCTTCTGGTTCAGGACCCTGGGAAACTGAGACTGGCTCATCAGGTCGAGCCTCTGCCTCTTTCTTTATCTCTTCTTCATTTATTTCATTGTTCATGACTATTTAATTAAAGCCCCAAATATTTTTGCTAATCCAAAATCAACCAACATCACATAGAATCCGGTTATAATGACCAAAACCAAAACCAGTATCGTGGCCACTGTTACATGTCTTCTATCGGGCCAGACGACTTTTTTTGTCTCTGCCCTGGTCTCTTTAACAAACTTCGCTATTTGCCCAAACTTATCTTTAATCATTAAACCTTGGCGGGTCTGCCCCGATTTTCCCGACTTCATCATTAAATATAATAATGATTGTCGGGATTCCGATCGGCACGAAGTGCCGAATCGGAAGAACGGGAGTGGGAGGACTTGAACCCCCAGTCCTGCTTTTGGAGAGCAGTGGTTTAGCCATTAACCGACACTCCCCCACATTTAAAGCCCACGCCTTCTCTATTTCTCCTCTTTATGCTTGGTATGCTTTCTACACCAATTACAAAACTTACTTAACTCAATGCGTTCTTTGGTATTCTTTTTATTTTTGTTTGTCGTGTAATTTTTTCGCTTACATTCAGGACAAACTAACGCAATTATATCCAACATAAAAAAACAAGGGCACAAAGTGCCCTCCTCCAAAATCTTTACTGAAAACTTTTGGCGAAACGACAACGATTCTATCCGGGCGCACAAAGTCTTATTCTACTACGATATGCAAATAGTTGTCAAGGTGCTGCAACGTTAAAGGCGCAAATGCGACTCCCTATCGAACCTTCTCTATTATTCTACCTGATATACACACGGCTGCACGCTCCGCGCTCCGGCGGCGGCCGCGCCCGTTATTTTGAGGAACTGCTCCAGCGTATTCGCGATATCAGGAGCATAAATAGCTGGTGGCTTGTCCTCCAAGGACGTTCGAAGAGCTTGTCTTAGGCGCGAACTCTTCGCGTTTTTGCTTCTTCTAAAAGCCGGGCCGTTCCTAATAGCTGGGCAATATACTCTTTAAAAAGAAACAAGAGCTCTGACTTCATCCAGCGTTCAGCTTCTCCGGTTTTCTCAAAACAAGCAATCAAAAGTCCCGCCAGGGAATAATTGGTTTTTAAAGGCATTAACATGACCGTTTCAAATTTAGCCAAACTTAAAAGGGATGGGGTCAGCAGCGACAATCGTTTAGCGCCATTTTCCGAAATCAAGGCGGCGACATCTGAAGTAAAATAATTTTTATTGCTTTTAAAGATTATTTTAAGCTTGTTCCCTAAACAAAATCGCACGTTGGCCGCGCTCGTGGAGAATAAGTCTTCTAATTTTTTGCGCAGACCGCTTTTGATCCCGCTTGCGCATCCAAATTCAAAATCTTTTTTATTATTCATTAAAAAGAGGACGGTGTATTTAGCTTCCAGAGTTTTTCGGGAAAGCGAAGTCACTTTTTCAGCCAGTTTTTTGGGATCAGTTTCCCTTAAGTTTTTTAGAGCTTTCAAAATTTTTCTTTCGGCTAAGGGTTGGGGGGCTTTGCCTCCCTTTTTAGAGGGCGTTTCTTCTATAAAGTATGAGAGGGATTCCCCTAAAAACTCCGCGATTCTTTCCAGGTCCACCAGGGAGATCCAGCGTTTTGCCCTTTCATAATTTGAGATAGAGGCTGTGCTATAACCCAGGAGGCCGGCCAATTGTTTGGCGGTAACATTTTTTCTTAAGCAGGCCTCTTTAATGCGGCTGCCGACCCTCTCATAAATAGTCACTATACCACCTCTTTATTTGATTGGGTTTAACATTAACATAATGTTAATAGGCATGTCAAGCGCACCGCGGCGTTTTACATTTTGTTTATTAAGGGGGGTGCGTTTTGTTGAATAAATTGAATTTACAATATGTTAATAAATACCTGTTGCAATCCCTGGTTTGGCCGGCGTATACTTGTTTCCGCTTGGTATGGTTGATTGAGCAAAAGGGTTATGAACAGAGAAGCAAAAAACATGAGGATTAATAACGAATATTTTTCCATAGAAA
>METP01000059.1 GCA_001771365.1 candidate division WOR-1 bacterium RIFCSPLOWO2_02_FULL_46_20
AGTTTCGGTAAGGTGTTAAAAAATGTCCCGATGCTCCGGGTCAGATTTCGATAGGTAAAGAGTATTTTGGGGCCTTCGGCCAGGACGTTAAAATCAGCAATCCTTTCCGAAAGGATCGCACGGAAGCGAGAGAAAATTTCATCGACGCTGCGCGTCTCCCCTGTTTCCAAGCGACAGACCAGATCCACCTGACTTTGGTTGGCTAAACGCTTGTGGCGTCCGCCTATCTCAGCAATTCCTAAACCGGAGGCAATGGCGGCATAAGTAACTTCTTGAGAAAGACCAAAATAATCAGCGGTCCTAACCTGCAAATAGACGGTTGCCGTATCGCGATCAAAGCAAAAAGCAAAGGAAGTGTTGCCCTCGCTATGCTCCTTATAATCTGTATTGGCCAAACTGATTACCGGAGTGCCGTTTCCCTCGATATCATCAAGCACAAAATGACGCTGACCGGCTTCAAGAAGCAAACCTCTTTTGAGTTCTCTGCCCTTTAGCGCCGCCAAAAGAGGCGCGGCGTCTGTCGGGCGGCCTGGTCCAGAAAATCTTATATCACTCAACTGTCTTGTGTGGCCCCTGTAATTTACTGAAACAGGTCTTCCGGTAATAGTGGTCATAGTTTTTTCTCCTTATCTATATCTAGAGAGCTCCGAAAAATTGACCCGGTAAATCCAGGTTGTCAAGTTTACCCGCCTCTGGTGGGTCTTTCGGGCTCAGATATCTATCGATAGTCTCCCCCCCAGAATTTCACTGATTCTCAAATTCATCCAAGCAATTCTCGCGACTAGATTTAATCGCTTCTTTTGTCGTCAGTAGAGCGCTCGCACTCAACTGACGACGACCTGGATTTTATCGGCCCGCTGGTAAAGGAAAGCTACAGCAATGCCCATTATGCCGGTCGTGATCCCATCGATCCTCGAACTCTTTTCTTAATCTGTCTCTTGGAATTTATTGAAGGGCTTTCCGATCTTCAGGTGGTCAAGAAATTACGCAGGGCACCTCTGGGCGAAGAAAAATTCAAGCGGGCCTTTCCGCCGCCAGGCCAGGGGCCAGGCGCGACTCTCTGGAAGCTTACGTCAAGCGATTGGAAAAACTTGAAGCGGTCGCCAAATCGTTCCCTGGCGTTGAAAAATGCTACGCCATCCAGGCCGGCCGCGAGATCAGGGTTATCGTCCAGCCGGATAAAATTGATGACAACCGAATAATAAGGCTAAAGCTTTAGTTTAAGGTCCCGGGCCATCTATCCCTGCGGTGTTTTCCCTGGTTCTCCCCCTTGCTTCCCCTCCCTTTAAAATGTGAAGTTTCTATTTTGGGTTGACAGGGTATTGTTTTGGGTAACATGAGAATTCTCAAAATAAAGTGAAATTTCTCAATGACAATAACGAGAAATAAGAAATGAGCCTGCGAACAACACCAGTTAGAGCAAGGGTTTCAGAATTTCTTAGAAGAAGGACGTTGTCTAGCGCTGACAATCCGACGTTAGGAGGCGGTTCGCCACCCATACTGAAAGATTTAAAAGTACTGGTTAATACTTCTTCGGAAACAAACGCCCTGGCTGATATCACTAGGGCAGCAAGAGTAATAAAAAAGCTTTTTAAGCCATTTTTTGAAATAAGAGAATATCCGACCCCATTGGGCCCCGTAATCTGCTGCCAACCTGCTGGTCAGGCAGCCCCCATATTAATGGTTGCTCATTACGATACAGTTGTTCCTGTCTCACGGGCCGGTGGGTATAGAGAAGAAGGTAATAAGGTATTTGGTGCCGGCATTTCCGATATGAAAGCCGGCATTGCTATGGCAGCTGCCTTGGCCAAGCGATATAAAATAGAAGGGAGAGCCATCCCTTTCGGCGTAATTATTGTGCCGGATGAGGAAATTGGTTCGCCGGAATCGGCGCCGATCCTCCGAACGGTGGCACGTTCTTATCGTCTCGCTTTGATCTTAGAACCAGTATTCACAACCGGACAATATGTCATGTCGAGACGAGGCTTAACTAAATATAATATCGAGATCATTGGTAAAACAGTTCACACCGGACTTTCATATGAACGCGCAGATGCCATGTTAGCTGCGGCTCAAATTATTGTAGCTGTTAGTAAACGGCATGATCCGCAAAGGTACTTTTCAACAAATCTGGTGATAGACCCCCTGTCTTTGGTTGGCAAAATAAATGCTGTTGAGGGCCGGGTGAAACTAAGCGGCGAGATCCGAACAGGTTCTGAAACCGACCAACAGGGATTCTTCTCCTGGTTACGAGAGTTCATTTCTACAATTAGGATTGAAGGCGTCACTCTTCAGCTTGTTGTCCCGGAGAAAGGGCAATCCAGTCCCGTCACAGTTGGCGAAACAGCCCAGCGTTATGAACGAGTTTTGCAGGAAGTTATGACTGGCCAAGGTATTGCCCCTGATTGCGTCCCGGCACATGAGAGAGGAGCTTCAGACCTTAATCGCTTGACCAATGTTCTACCGGCGATCGACGGCCTGGGAGCTGTCGGTTTTGGCGCCCATTCAACCACGGAATGGATAGACAGATTGGCGTTAGCCGAACGGACTAAACTATTGTGGGAATTGACCAATCGTTTATCTATTGAGTTGTCATCTTGGAGCTCATGATCCCGCGCTTCAGATCCTCGCTCGCTTCCGCAGGCATTTTAGTGCTTTTTTGCCAATATCTTGGCGATAGTGCATGCCTTTGAAACTGATCAATGAAACCGCGCGGTAAGCATTATCAATCGCAAACTTGATTGTGTCCCCCAGAGCAGTAACGCCTAAGACCCGGCCTCCGGCGGTTAAAACTCCCGGTCCTTTCGTGCCCGCGTGAAAAACATACGCGTCTTTTAACTGACTAATCTTATCCAGCCCGCTGATGGGCAGTCCGGTCTCATATTTCCCAGGATAGCCGCCGGCGGCCAGCACAACACAAACCGCTGCCCTTTCTTTCCATTTCAAATTAACTGCTTGTAGCTTACCCTCTACTGTTTTTTCAAAAACCTCGACTAAATCAGATTCCAACCGCATCATAATAGGTTGGGTCTCTGGATCACCAAAGCGACAATTGAATTCCAGGACTTTGGGCCCTTGCTTGGTCACCATAATCCCGGCATAAATAACACCTTTGTAAACAATGCCCTCCCGCTTCATGCCAACCATAAACGGCTCTAACGCACTATTATATATAGTATCCATGAGTTGATCGGTAACTACAGGCGCCGGCGAATAGGCGCCCATGCCGCCAGTATTTGGACCTTCATCATTATCAAAAACCCGCTTATGGTCCTGCGAAGAAGCTAAAGGAACAATGGTTTCTCCGTCTGTTATGGCAATAATTGAGGCTTCTTCCCCCACCAAACATTCCTCAATCACTACTTTGTCCCCTGCCGCGCCAAACTCTTTGTCTTCCATTATCTGATTCACAGCCGCCATCGCCTCTTTGACTGTTTGAGCAACAATAACCCCCTTGCCTGCTGCCAAGCCGTCAGCTTTAACAACAATCGGTGCTCCTACATTATTAATGTAAGCAATGGCCTCTTTTGAATTGGTAAAGATGCCGGCCTGGGCAGTGGGAATGTCGTATTTGGCCATAAATTCCTTGGAGAAAACTTTACTGCCTTCAATTTGCGCGGCGGCCTTGTTGGGCCCAAAGATTTTTAGGCCCTTCTCTTCAAACAGATCAACAATCCCAGCCACTAAAGGCATTTCCGGTCCAACAACCGTTAAATCAATTTTTTTCTCTAACGCAAACTTTAACAAACCTTTGATGTCATCTATATTAATATTTACGTTTTCAGCTAACTCTGCTGTGCCGGCATTACCCGGCGCACAATAGATCTTTTTTACCTTGGGACTTTGGGCAATTTTCCAAACTAAAGCGTGTTCGCGGCCACCGGAGCCAATTACCAGGATATTCATGTTCTGGCCTCCCTTATGTCAACTAGAGAAAGTTGTGCGCTGTCGAACCCGTTCCACTCATTGGCTTCCAGGCGGTAAGCAATGTCATAGACCTTGTCATAAGACAGGCCGTCGGAAAAAGCCCCGAGACTAAACCCGATTGCCTCCAGCCCGTTGGTGAATTTCAATTTCAGGTGCCGGCCGTCTTTACCCACTTTACGCGCGTCAGCCACACTAAATTTTCTGCTCATAAAGACAGGCCGGGGGTTCCCTTCCCCATGAGGATCTAAAACCTCCAACTCCCTGGCCAAATTCAATGTTATATCGGCCGGATCAAGCTCTGCCTCAATTAAAATCCTGGGCGCCAGATCATTCAAAGAAATATAATTATCGACAATTGTATTAATTTTTCGCCTAAACTCGTCTACCTTATCAGCTTCAATTTCAAACCCGGCCGCCCCGGCATGTCCGCCAAAATCAATAAACAGATCGGAGCAGGCATTTAATAATTTATAAATATTAACGCCGGCTAACGAACGCGCTGACCCTCGACCCACCCCATCATTTAATCCGATCAAAATTGTTGGCCGATTATAACAATCAACAACACGTGACGCCACAATACCGATAACCCCGGGATGCCAATCATGGCCGACCAGCACCACCACTTTATTGTTTTTTACATATTCTTCGGTTAATTGAGCAAAGACCTCTTCTTTGATTTCACTGCCAATACCCTGGCGCCTGACATTTATCTTATTTAATTCAACCGCCAAGCCTTGGGCCTCAACATCATCATCGCTCAATAGGAGATCAACAGACTTTGAGGCATGCTCCAACCTGCCGGCCGCATTAATACGCGGCGCCAGGCCAAAATAAATATTATTGACTGAAATTTTATCCGGCAGTGAAGCAATCCTGGCTAAATGCTTAATTCCCAAACGCATATTTTGATTAATTAAACCCAGGCCAACCTTGGCAATAACACGATTCTCCCCGGTTAAAATCACAACATCAGACACAGTCCCCAAAGCGGCTAAATCAAGCAGTGAAGTTAAAAACCGGCTGTCTTTTTCTCCGGCAATACGCAGCAGCGCCCAGGCGAACTTAAAAGCCACCCCTGCCCCCGACAAATCCCTTGTTGGTTGATCCGCTAATTTTGGATTAACTATCGCCACAGCCTCTGGCAGCCGCCTGGGAATATTATGGTGATCTGTGACAATTACTTCCAGGCCAAGCTTGTTTGCTTCTTCTATTTCCTTAAAGTTGGAAACCCCGCAATCAACAGTAATAATTAATTTTACGCCCGTCTCGGCAATTTTTTTAACGGATTCCAAAGACAAACTATACCCTTCTCCATAACGGTGCGGGATATAGTATGTTGCCGGGATTTTAAGAAACCTCAAAGTATGCATCAAAATAGCCGTGCCGGTCACTCCGTCCACATCATAATCACCAAAAACGCAAATCTTCTCGCTGCGCTCCCTGGCTAAAAGCACACGCTTGGCCGCAGCAACAACATTGGGCAATTCCATGGGGTCGGAGAGATCTGCCAGGCGCGGCCGCAGAAAAGATCGGCCTGCCTGCGCCGTTTTTATCCCACGATTGATCAAAACCTGGGCAGTTAAAGGAGAAACGCTTAGCTCTTGCGAGAGGGTTTGGGACAAAAACTGATCCGGTTTATGCGATTGCCACAGTTTACTCATCAATAACTTTGAAACAACTTTCCCCAGCCGGTTTTGAGCATTTCCTTGACCCGTTTTCTGCCAATACAAGGCAACCAGTAATAATCATGGTAGAGGATCGAAGCAAGGTAAGACCACGGGGCCAGGACAGTGCGCAGCAGAAAATTCTCTAACGGTTTGAGCGGCCCCCAATAAATAAACTCCTGCCCCCGGCTGGCAAAAGTTGTCCTCTCCATCTTAAATCCAAAATTAACATTGGCAATATCTTCACCAACCACCTCAATCTCTTTAGGATCTCCAACGCCAAGCCCCGCTTCGTGAGCCAAACGAATAAATTTTAAAGACATAGGATCAAATCCCATCATCTTGGCAGAGATGGCATCAATGGCTACCTGGTCAGCAGAGGCCAGAGCAAAATCCTTTACGTAAGGGACCATACAACGCGGCCCGGGACCATCGCCGGCAAAGCTGCCATCCATTACGGCAAAAACCCCGCTGTGAATTTCTTTTTGAATGGTTAAGAGATCAACCAGGGTCTCGTGGATAACAGAATGGGTCCAGTGTCTTTTCTCATGCAACAGTCCGCCAAAGGCATTTTTCATTGCCCCGGTCATGGTCGTAAAAATATGCGTCTTCATGGTTGGCAAATGGATAATGTTTTCACCAATCAGGCGCCTGGGAATGTGGATCCCCTCTGGAAATATTTTATCCAAAACCAGCATTTTAGCTTTTGGCTCATATCTCACCCATTCTTCACCTTCGTAAAGGTGGATGTTGCGTAAACCGTATTTATCAAGAACAGGTTTATGCTTATTGGCAATTTCCCCTATTTTGGCCGAAACTACAACGGTGCGATTATGACAACCATGTATAAACTCTTTGCTATAGCCATCTGCCAGAAGTGTTTTGATAACCCCTTCCAGCTGCCAGGGGGTGGTTGAACAGGCCGGATAAAAGTGGTGCCAGGATATATTAATTTTTAAAGCGGTATCCTTATCCCTGGGCAGATACTTTTGATAATCTGCCAGATGCATGAGCTTTTGGTAATCATCAAGCACCGTCTCTGGCTTTATTTTTATGACAGCAACTTTAGAACTCATATTTTAATCCAATAAACGATTATAGCTAGAGCGGCAATCCACAAAAGAATATCGATAATTAGAGGAATGTCGGTAAGCAATATTTTTTCCGGACGACCGCCTTCATCTTTCTTATAAATCAAATAAAGATAGCGAAAAATACCGTAAATAACAAAAGGGATGGTGTAAAACAGGTTTTTTGTTCCAAATTTAATCACGGTATCCGGCCATAAGCAATAAATGGCATAAGCAACGATAGTTGCCCCAGCCACCACTGAAATCAGCTGGTCCAAAAGCTGTGGGTTATAATCTTTAAGGCTTCTCCGATGGTCACTCCCCTCACCAAGCGTAAGCAACTCATGTCTTCTTTTTCCAAACCCGATAAACAAGGATAATAAAATGGTGCATAGTATCAACCAGGGAGAAAGAGAGACATCAATTACAACTACTCCGGCCACCGCCCGTAAAACAAAACCGGCAGCAATGGCAAAGACATCAAAAATCACCATCTCTTTGATCAAAAAAGTATAGAGCAACATCAGCAAGACATATGAAAGCGCTACCAGGGCAAAAGCAGAATCAAGATATAACGAGGCGGGGATGGCAATGAACAGGAGAACCAGGGCCAAACCTAAAGCTTGCGGGAGCTTGACCTGGCCGTTGGCAATGGGCCTAAATTTTTTCTGTGGATGCTTACGGTCATTTTCCGCGTCTCTAATATCATTAACAATGTAAATAGCGCTGGAAAGAAGACAAAAAATAACAAAGGCAAATAACACTTTACATAAAAGAGCCGGATTTAAAAAATTGAGCGAAAAAATAAGCGCGGCAAAAACAAAAAAATTCTTGGTCCACTGGGCCGGACGCAGGATTTTGAATAAAGCTATCATTATCCCTTCTTGATCAGTATCAATTTCTGGCCATATTCTACCGGCTGGCCATTCTCAACCAGGACTTTAACAACTTTGCCTTTGACCTCCGCTTCAATCTCATTAAATAGTTTCATAGCTTCAACAATACAAACAACTTTACCAACTTCAACTTCGTCTCCTGCGTTAACAAAAGACGGCGCTTCCGGTGACGGAGCCCGATAAAAAGTTCCAACCATGGGAGAGGTAATGGCTACCAGGCCCTGATCTTCCGCTGCCTCAGCCGACTCGGCAGCCGGCATCACAAGATGGGCCGCAGGCAGATGGGTGCTGACCACTCCACCCTTTTCCCGCCGCACCTCGTATTTGATCCCGTTTTCCTCAATGGACAAACCAGAAATATCTTCCTCTTTAACCATTTGAATTAATCTTTTAACTATTTCCCAATCAGCCATAATTTATCACGTCCTTCCGAGATATGTACTCTCGTTGGTATTAACTTTAAGCAGATCACCGACGTTAACAAAAAATGGAACTTGAATCACCGCGCCGGTCTCAAGAGTAGCCGGTTTGCCGCCGGAAACAGTATCACCTTTAAAGCCAGGCGCAGTCTCCGTAACTTTTAGTTCAACCGTGGCGGGCAAATTAACATCCAGGGCCTCCTCCCCATAAAAAGAAATATTGATGACAAGACCCTCTTTGAGAAACTTGGCTGAATCACCGATCTTTGCGGTTGGCAATGAAATTTGCTCAAAAGTTGTCTGGTCCATAAAATAAAAGCTGTCGGAATCGGCGTAGAGAAATTGCATTTGTTTGTATTCAATGCGCGCCGGCTCCATCTTTTCTCCGGCATTAAAGGTCTTGTTTATTATCGCCCCGGTCCTTAGATTTTTGAACTTAATTTTAATGCTGGTCTGCTGAGCGGCTCTTTTCTGGTGAAATTCCAAACAACGGAAGAGATCATTGCCTATCTCAACAGTGACTCCTGCCTTTACATCGTTTATGGGGATAGCCATAGCCAAGACAGTATAGCGAATCCACCTCCGCTTTTCAAGACTACGGTTTCCACGATTCCCAATTGGCAAGAAGAAAAACGGCTGAAGGAGATCAATCCGGGAGTTGACGAGCATAGTTTCAGGGGGAAAGAATAAAATGCGGCTAAGAAAGTATCTTTATTCCCACACCAAAATACCCCACCGCTTGCGGTGGGGTTACCTTGTAGGCGAAGGGCGGGGTCTAATACCCCGCTCGAGCAGGTGGGGTTTTGGTGTGGGAATTTATTAAGAACTTAAGCGACTATATTCCGCTCAATGAACGCAGTATCTTAGCCTGGAGTTTTAGTATCTCCTGTCGCAGATCACCGCATGATCTTAATTGTCCGTTAGCCAAAGTCAGATTAAGCAGCATAGTTTCGCCAATACTTCTCTCATCACTCGGCAATAATTCTGTTGTGAAATCGGCCGCCTTACCCATTTCAGAAAGAGTACTCCCCCCAAGCCAGTTCAGATCCCCTCCTGCTGCTTTTAAATCAAACAATTCAGGACAGAAAGCCACCCAGGCGCTTAAAGAATCAAGCACCTTTGTTGTCTTAAGCTGGGCCGGCAAGTCTCTTGGTTCAACAAAAAATAGGCCTGGCTGGCGTTGGTCGACAGGAATAGGCTCTTCAGGAGACTTGGGGTCCACAAGCCCCGCCACAACCTGGATCGTGAGAAGATTCGGGCTAGTTCGTACTTCTCCAATATCACTGGAAAAGCCAACCAGGCCTTCCCACGATGTCCGCGCCAGTCTTCGCGAATACAGATCAAAACAATATCTTCCCAGACTTGGTCGAATGGCAGACAGCCATTTGGTATGATTAATAATTACGCTCATGTTTAATTAGTCCCTCCAGGTAATTTTGGCCAATTATTCATCGGCAGGTACCGCGAAAAATTTCAGTCTATTTGCTTTTAGTAATTTGTGGATTGCGCGCGGGAATTAATCAAGTGGGGCAATATTTTGCGGGGGTAAAGGCGGAGGATTTCCCATTTCATCTAAAATCGCTTCCACTGCTAATCTGGCAGCAAAAGCGCTTCCATATCTTTCCTCCTTATCACTTGCAGTCATTTTTTCAACAATAGCTCTGATCCTTAAACGAAAATTTTCCGCCAAACCACGAACAGGCTCCATCCAATCCATGGCTGGTCCATTCTCTGGTGCCACAGGCAGCCCAAAAGCATCCCCGGTTGACCTCCTGTAGATGGATTCCATCAGTAAGCTTGTTTCAGGGTAGAGGCGTTGATCAAAAGGAATATTCTGAAAAGGCCTTCGGCCTGTTAGTAAAAAATAGAGCGAAATCCCAGCACTATAAATGTCTGAGCGAGGATCTAGATCTTCACTTCTCGCCTGTTCAGGCGACATGTAGGTCGTTTTCCCGATTACCACGTTTGGCTCTCTGTTTTGATGCGCTATTCCGGTTCCCCAATCTACAATAGTCACTTCTTCAATCTCCAAACCATACCTGCTTACTAAAATATTTCTGGGGCAAATATCCGCATGGAGAATCCCCTTGCCATGGGCATATTCCAAACCTCTAAAAACTTGCCTGATAATATTTAAGGCAGCGATCGCGTAATCAGTAATTTCATAGTTTCCCCTGCAATCAATGAATTCCGCTAATTGCTTACCTGGAACAACTTCCATAATAATGTAATTGCCTCCATGAGCCATGACATCGACTATGGTATTATTAAGGCTTGTCTCACTAGGATCACGTCGGCCAAGAATCTTGTATGCCGCTATCTCCGCGGTTATCCACCTTCCCCCATCTACGCCCCGGTCAACCTTCAGAGCCACCTTCCTGTTTTCCCGCGTGTCCCGACAAAGAAAAACTGTTCCCAATCCACCCCGCCCAAGTTCACCGATTACTCTGTAGCGGCCATTAATTAGATCACCAATATTTAAGTTTGTCAGCGTATCTTCTGGCAGCGCGTCATAAACCTCAATCCCCTGCGCCCCAATTTCTGATCCGGTGGATCGAGCTTCACCCACATTATTTACGGCACCTTCCTCTTTCATCGTATCTACCAAAGTTTGCGTTAGTTCCATCGGGTCGACTTCTACCACAGGTGGCTCGCCAGAGGAGAGAGCAGGCCGATTGTGTCTTTGGGTAGGGCTTTGGGGTTTTGGACGGAACGTTGAAGGTCCTACGAATCTTGGTCTTGATATATTGGTAATTTCATAACTACTCATGTTTTGCTCCAATACTCTCAGGTACTTTCCGCTATATATATATCGTTAAAAAATGGAGATAATTTCAGTTATACGGGAAAAATATTATAATATTTTTGGGAGGAACTGGGGTTGGGGCGGCCAGGCTAGGTCGGGAAGTCAGCTTGACTGTCTTTTTCAAGTCGGGTAAAATGCGCCTGTGGCTATTCAAACTCTTGCCGTTATCATTTTGGCCTACTTTCTTGGCTCCATTCCCTTTGGTTTTTTAATTGCCAAAATATGGAATGTTGATATTCGACGCCACGGTTCGGGCAACATCGGCGCCACTAATGTTTTGCGTAATTTAGGCCCCATCCCCGGGTCGATTGTCTTTATACTTGATCTGGCCAAGGGAACTTTGCCAATTCTTATGGCCCAACCACTAACCCAAAACTACTGGCTAATTACTCTGAGCGGGGCAGCCGCCATATTGGGTCACACTTTCCCGATATTCTTAAAATTTAAAGGCGGCAGAGGAGCCGCCACCGGCCTGGGAGTCTTGTTAGGCATAGCGCCTGATGTTTTTGCCGTGGCTGTAATCTTTGCCCTTTTGGTTCTGTTTATAACTCGTTATATCTCTGTGGTTTCAATGAGTACGGCTATCTTGGTCACCAGTATTTTTTTTGTTTTGCAGCGGCCCCAGCCCTACACCATAGTCGCCGGGCTTGTGGCCATATTAATTATTGTCAGGCACATCTCCAACATCAAAAGGCTCATCAACAAAACCGAGCCAAAGATTGGAGCAAGCCGTGGCTAAAATATCAGTTATCGGCGCAGGCGCCTGGGGGACTACCCTGGCTATCCTCCTGGCTGAGAATAAACACGAGGTCTGCCTCTGGGCATATGAAAAAGAGCTGGCCCAAGAAATTGAGGAGTTTAGAGAAAACAAAAGATTTTTGCCCGGCTTCCAATTACCATCACAGATTCAAGCCACTAATGAGCGGGAGGAAACCAAAGATACGCAAATATATATTTTTGTTGTCCCAACCCAGCATCTAAGATCTGTGGCAAAGAGTTTTAAGTATATTATTCAGACCAATAGCTTGATTGTCTGTGCCAGCAAGGGGATTGAAGAAGGAAAGTTAAAGCTGCCGCTGGAAATACTGAAAGAAGAGTTAAAAACTGATAATCTGGCTGCTCTATCCGGACCAAATTTATCAAGAGAAATCGCCCAGGGCCTACCCGCGGCCACAGTCGTTGCCTCAGAGAAGATAGAAACCGCCCAAGCCGTGCAAAAAGTTTTGCTAATGGAACGTTTTAGGGTCTACACAAACGCGGATCCTCTTGGAGTTCAATTGGCTGGCGCATTAAAGAATGTTATTGCCATTGCCGCCGGAGTTGTTGATGGTCTGGAGATGGGAGACAATGCTAAAGCGGGTCTTTTAATCAGGGGCTTGGCTGAAATAACCAGATTGGGTGTGGCTATGGGGGCAAAGCCCGAGACTTTTGCCGGTCTGGCCGGCATGGGGGACTTGATTACCACCTGCGGCAGTAAATTATCCAGAAATCACTGCGTTGGCAAGCAAATTGCCAAAGGTAAAAAGCTCAACATAATTATGAAAGAGATGTCAGCCGTGGCCGAGGGGATCCCGACAACAAAAGCTGCTCTGGCACTGGCTAAGAAGCACAAAATTATACTGCCAATAATGGAGGAAGTTAACCAACTGCTTTTTGAGGAGAAAAGCCCGTCTCAGGCTATTACAGATTTATTGACCCGGGAGGCGAAGAGCGAATAGTTTTATCTTACCGGGAAAGCATCAAAACCCTATTTTTTTTCTGACAATATAAAGAGGTCTCTCTTTGGTCTCCTCAAAAACCCGACTGATGTATTCGCCAATTATACCCAAAAAGATTAACTGGATACCACCAATGAACAAAACCGCCACTAGAACTGAAGCCCACCCGGCAATGGCCTGTTGAGTGAAAAATCTTATATAAACAGCATATAATATATAAAGGAAACTAAATGAGGCGGCCACTAATCCCAAATAGGTAGCCAGCCGCAAGGGAAAAGAAGAAAAAGAGATAATCCCATCAATAGCAAAGGCCAACATCCGGGCCAACGAATATTTTGTTTTACCGGCTGACCGCTCTGCTGCCTGATAAGGGATAAATTCCTGCTTAAACCCTACCCAGCTGATCAAGCCGCGCAAAAATCGCGACCTTTCTTTAAAACTTTTCAATACATCAACAACTTTGCGGTCAAGTAAGCGATAATCGGCGCCACTAACCGGCAGATTAATCCTGGCAATTTTATTTATCAGCCAATAGAACAGGCCGGCGGATGTATTCTTAAAAACCCCGGCCCCCCTGGTCTCTTGTCTCAAGGTGTTGATAACCTTTGCCCCACCCCGCCACCTGTTTAATAGTTCGGGGATCAATTCCGGCGGATGCTGCAAGTCAGCATCTATGGTTATAACGGCGCCGCCCAAGGCAGAATCTAACCCGGCAGAGAGAGCAATCATATGGCCAAAGTTTCTTGAAAAACTTAGCGCTTTTACCCGAGAGTCCTTTTGGTTGAGTGTGGACAAAATCTCAAAAGAGCTGTCTGTGCTGCCATCATCAACCATAATAATCTCGTATGAGAGATTAAGTGGTTTTAAAACAGCGCTTAGACGATCGTAAAGCGCTTGAAGATTGCCTGCCTCATTGTGGATCGGAATAACTAGCGATAATTCAGGTTTGCCGAACATATCTATAATGAATTATACCAGAAATCAGGAGGATAAATAGCCCTGCCAGGCTCAAAGTTTCGCCCAAATAATTAAATTTTGTCTTGCCAAAATACAACCTGACTTTATTGGCATCAGGATAAACCAGCATAAAAGAAGGCGAAACCAAATAGATCTTATCTGCCCCTTCAACCCGCCAGTTGGGATGGTAGGAGACCTTGAGCAGGTGGGGGTAGCCGATTAAATTGGTAGTAAATCTGATTTCTTCGGCCCCAATTTGCTCATAAATCCGCGGCTTAAGCATTTTGAGCGGCTGTCTTTTTAATTTTACCAAACTGTCGCTTTTTAACGCGAACCTCTCCAGATCTTTGGCTGACGGCTCTTTTATATATACCAGAGGAACACTTAAAAACTCCGCCACTCTAAACCATTGATAAAAATCCCTCTTCCAATTGTCGGTGCTAAAAAGGATTGGTTCATTTTGCAATGGCACCACATAATTTCCACTATTTGTTGCCAGGCGATAGATTTCATAATCCTCAAAAGTTTTCTCGAGTTTTAAGGCCGAAATAGTTTTTGCCTGCTTTTTAGCCTCGGGACTGCGAGCAATATACTGAGTCACATTGAACATTTCAAGTAGCGGTATCGCTGCCGGCAAATTCAGGTTGGTATATTCATATTGAGGGAAAGGACCGGAATGGACCCTGGAAACGGCAGATTGAATATAAAAGACAAACGGCGAACTTATAGAAGACTGCATGTACAGACCTTCCAGTGTCTCCCTTTTGGCAAAATACGGCAGATTTTCAAAGGCCCTTTCCGAACCAAAAGCATTATGCGCCGGAGAATGCTCATAAACCACTCTCCCCTTTGGGGTTTTCGCCAAATAATTATTTATATCCTGAAAAAGCGGCCAGGTTTTCTTACTCTCAAACCCTTCATAGTTCCACTTTATCCAATCTTTGATAAAAGTAATATTTGGCGCCAGCCACAACACCGTCGTTAAAAAAACAATAAAAGGGATTAATTGAATCATTTTAATATCTCGAAGAAAAACCAGAATAAGGGTTGCTCCGAAAATAACCAGATACAATTGAATAAAAGGGACAAACCTGATATCCAACATGCCGATCTGAGGCGCAGCATAATACAAAACCGTAGCTGCTAAAATCACATAAGCAAAATAGATCGTTCTTTTATCAAAAAGATTTAATATAAAGGCCCCTAGACTTAAAGCAAAGAAAGGAATAATGGTGATGGGAATAACCATTAGCCAGGACGAAATATGCCACTTGGCCGCATAACTGGTAACATAAGGCAGGTTGCTTAAAAATGGAATAAACCAAAAAGATAATAATAAACCGGCCAAACCAAAGACCTTAAACAAATATATTATATTTTGCCAAAAGTCCTTTCTTGTAAAAAGAAAAAAACCAGCGATAACACCGGAGAAAACCAGGGTAAATCCATGGCTAAACCCCATTAGAAAAACCAGCAAGGCATTGGGAATAATCATATTTTTGTCCTCAATGCCTCTATACAGCAAACCAAAAAACAAGACCATTAAAGACAAACTTAAACTATAAGAGGACTCCCCAGCCAGAGTGCTTGGGATGTTACCCCCCCACATGGAATTCGCTTCCAAAAACAAAAATCCCAGCGAGAATACCGCGCCGATTATCGGAACAGGGAACCGATACTTTAATAAGCGGAACATAAAATACACACACACCGGCAGGAAAAACGTGCCGAGCACGGAAACGATCTTAAAAGCAACCTGCATTGGAATTAAATAACTTAAAACAACCATCAACAAATAGGTCAAAGGGAAATAATGGTAGAAAACTGGAAACCCGGCATAATTCCCCGGATCCCACCCCATGATCTTGCCTTGCGGCAGAAAAACTTCTTTTAAGTAAACTGCTGTCGGATAATGAGACGGGGTATCTCCGCCCGTGGTAATGGTTGAAGAAAACAACAAGGACGGCTTAAAATACGAAAAGAGAAAAACAAAAATAGCGGCCAAAATAACAAAGTTTATGAGATTATTTCTTTTCACTTCTTCAAGAACGAAAACCCAAGCTGATAAACAACGAAAAGAAAGATCAATAAGGCCAAAATCAGAAGAATATACCTATATTCAAGCCCAAGGATAGTTTTAATTTCAACAATTCGGACAGTTCCAGGCGTAATAACCGTATAGTGTAAATTATCTTTGGTGAATTCTGAAACAGCAAAAATCTGATAGGTGCTGCCAGCTAAAGCCGAGAAGTTTTCAAGTGAAAAGCCTGTCTCGCTTGTAGATTTTTTCTTAAGATCGAGCCTTACGGCACTCTCCCCTGCTGAAAGCTCTCCGGGCACTACCAGATGAGTTGTTACAGCCAAATCCTCGCTTCCTAGGTTCTTTAAGGATAAATAAATTTTCCCCTTCTTCCAAAAAGGCTCTGCTTGCATCTTGCCAAAGGCCTCGGCCGGCACATCCTGAGCGCGAGAATTGAAGGTTTGGGCAGTCAAAGCTGAAAAAGGATACTGGTTGGCGTCCGCATAATGCATAATCACCACCAGAGGATATTGTCCTGGCTGTTTTAACTGTAAAGGAAAGCTATAATAAGCTTTGTATCCTTGGTTGACGCCAAGCTCCTGCGTTTTATCGGCCAGAATCTTCCTGTCCACTACCCTGATTTCCGCTTGAACGTTATAGGCGGCTTCATCACCTTTATTCACAACCGAAACAAAAACTTTTAAAGTATTTACGTCAACCTTGGCGGCAACTGTGGTCTTTAAACTGATATAGGAAGCCGAAACTTGTGTCGCCAAACAAAGCAGCGCAAAGAATAAAGCTGCTTTTTTCATCCTGGCAACACCACTTTGCTAAAATCTGCGACCCTAAAGTACATTCTCTCAAGTGATTTTAAAAGTGCCAAACGATTTAGTTTTATTCGCTCATCCTTGTGCATAACCAGCACCTTGTCAAAAAACGACTCCAGCGGATCGGTTAATTTAACCAGAGATTGAACAGCCCTGGCCCATTCCTCTTTATTAATCGCCTCGCCAACTTCCCAATTTACCTTCATGTAGAGGTCAAATAATTCTTTTTCTTCCTTTTCAACCAGATCGGACGCAACAACCTCTTCGCACGGCACATCTTTAGAGATGCGTGCCACACGCTCGGCAGATTTTACAACGCCCGCGAACCATTTTTGACGCCCGGCTTGAGTTAAGGCTTCAGCTTTCTCAACCGCATCCAAAATATCATTAAAATTCGCCAGAGCCGCTTCAACTATGTCGTAGCGAATACCTTTTTCCAATAAAATTGGTTTTAACCTGCCGCCAATAAAGGCTAAAAGCTGCCGCTGGACCGTAACCGCCCCCCCACCATGTTCAATCAATTCATCCAAAAGAAGATCTATTTTTTTATCAAGAATAATTCGGATAATTCCGTTGACAGCACGCCGTAAACCGTAGGGATCTACTGAGCCGGTGGGTATTGCGCCAATACTAAAACAACCCACCAGGGTATCAAGCCTGTCAGCCAGGGCAACAACAATGCCTTCTATAGATTGTGGCAGTTTATCACCGGCAAATCTGGGCAAATAATGTTCGGCAATCCCCCGGGCTACCTTGGGGCCTTCACCGGACAACAAGGCGTATTCCCTCCCCATAATACCCTGCAGTACCGGAAATTCGTAAACCATTTTGGTTGTTAAATCGGCCTTGGATAACTGGGCGATACGCTTAATAGTTTTTAAACTTGCTTCATCACATTTGAGGCGTTTACCAATCCATTCGGCAAGCTTAATTACCCGATTCACTTTATCGGCCATAGTGCCAAGTTTTTCAAAAAAGGCAATTCGTTCCAGCTCTGCCAACCTGCCCTTTAAAGGCAATTTTATATCATCTTCAAAAAAGAATTTGGCATCAGCCAGCCTGGCCGAAATAACTTTTTGATTACCTTCGACCACCCCTTTATTCTTACAGCCATCCGTAACCACCACAAATTTGGCCTGAAGTTTGCCGGATTGATCAATCAACGGAAAGTATTTTTGATTCTTTTTCATGGAAGTAATTAAAACATCCTGAGGGATCTTTAAAAACTCCGCATTAAGCTTCCCAACATAAACAATCGGGTTTTCCACCAAATAAGTTACTTCGTCCAGTAAATCTACCTCAATTAAAGCGCTGGCCCCAATCTTTTGGGCTGCGGCTTCAACCATTTGCCTAATTTTTCCTTTCCTCTCCTCCTGATCAACAATTACGCCGAGCTTGAGAAGAAATTTTTTGTACGAACGCAGGGACAACCCTCGCGGTTGTCCGTTTGTTCGGACAGGGACAAGCCCTGTCCCTACATTATTTCCAAACCGATGAGAACTAGTTTTATTTCCCGAGGTTATCCCCGCCAACTTAAATTTAACAACTTTGGCTCCGCATAAAGCAACAATCCAATGGATCGGCCTGATAAACTTAAAATCAACGTCTCCCCAGCGCATGGCCAGCGGCTGACAGAGCGAATTAATGATCGCGGGAAAAATTTCAGCTAAAACTTTTTCAGTTGACTTGCCTTTTTTAACAATATTGGCAAAAACATAATTTTTGCCGCCAACGGTCTTAACAATTAAATCGTCTACGCTTACTTTCTGGCTGGCGGCAAAGCCAAGCGCCGCCTGCGTGGGCCTGCCGCTGGGGTCAAAAGCCCTGTCGGCCGGCGGACCTTTCACTTCCTCAGACAAATCAGCCTGTTTTTTGGTAAGGTCTTCAATAATTAAGGTCAAACGGCGGTAAGTTCCCAGGGTTTTTACGTCACTAAAGCTGACGCGCTCCTGTTGGAGTTTTTCTACGGCCTTATTTTTCAGGTCCGCCAGAAAATCCGGCATGAACCGCGCCGGAATTTCTTCACAGCCTATCTCAAGCAGAGCGTTCAACATACAGTTTTGCGCATCTCCTGGCTAATTTTCTGATTTTCAGGATATAGCCCATGCGCTCGGTTACAGAAATGGCTCCGCGCGCGTCAAGAATATTAAAAGCATGAGAACATTTTAAAACATAATCATAGGCAGGCAGTACCAATTCTTTTTTGGTCAATTCCCAGGTTTCTTTTTCATAAACATTAAATAAGGTAATTAAGGCATTAACATCCGCCGCTTCAAAATTATATTTTGAATGTTCCTGCTCCTGCTGAAGATAGATTTCTCCATATTTAACCTTGTCATTCCACTTAATATCATAAACACTATCAACTTTTTGAATAAACATGGCCAGGCGCTCAAGCCCATAAGTTAATTCAACTGAAACGGGCTTGCAAGGAAAGCCGCCGCATTCTTGAAAATAAGTAAACTGGGTAATTTCCATCCCCTCCGCCCAAACCTCCCAACCTGTGCCCCAGGCTCCAAGCGTTGGGGATTCCCAGTTATCCTCAACAAAACGGACATCATGTTTAGCGGGTTCAATACCGATAGCGCGCAGGGAATCCAGATAAATATCCTGAGAATCAAGCGGCGAAGGCTTTAAAATAACTTGATATTGAAAATAATGAAACAAGCGGTTAGGGTTTTCGCCGTAGCGTCCGTCGGCTGGACGTCTGACGGGATCGACATAGGCAACCTTCAACGGTTTTGGGCCTAAGGCTCCGAAAAAAGTGGCCGGGGACATGGTGGCCGCCCCTTTTTCAAGATCATAAGGCTGGCGAATTAAACAACCATAATCTGCCCAATATTGGTTAAGATAATTGATAATTTCTTGAAAAGAGAGCGTTTTCACGATACAATTATAACATGCCTTATTATGATTACAAGTGCACCCACTGCCAGGAAATATTTGAAATTCAAAAGAGTATGAATGATTCTTCTTCCCCCCAATGCCCTAAATGCGCTTCCCCTGCTCAACGTATATTTAATCTCTTTCGGACTATAGGCGATAGCTCTGAATCAGGCAGCCGCTCCTGTACTTCTTGTTCATCAGGAGCCTGCTCATCATGTGGAGGATAATTCTATAATGAAATTCACCCCCAACGAACTTCTATTCTGGTTTTTTAAAAACAAGACAAAAATTAACCTGGACAACCCTGCGGATCTGGACACCTACCTTCAGCAAGTATTAACACATGGCAAAACAAACGACATCAAACAGCTGCTTAAAAGAGTAAAACCCTTAAAGTTTCAGGAAGCTTTTGAGCGTACAAAAAAATTCCTGCCGCTTGAAGTAAAAATGTTCTGGGAGGACTTTATTGGAAATAATTACTCCGCTGCAAAAAGAAATCCTTAAGATTTTCCCTGAAATTGAAGATAGTAATGCTTTTTACCTGACAGGAGGAACTGCCTTAGCTGCTTTTTATTTAACGCATAGAAAAAGCAATGATTTGGATTTTTTTACGGGTGAAGAAAATATCCTTACCCCTTTCAGCTTTCGCCTCGAAAAAAAACTGCGCGATCAACAAATAAACACGGAAAGACGACGCGGATTGCATTCTTTTGTCGAACTTGTAGTAAACAAAGGCGACGAATCTACCCTTATCCACATCGCGCAAGATGCCCCATTCCGCCTTGAACCACCAATAGAACTTCCGGAATTTCCAGGGCTCAAGATTGACAGCCTTGTTGATATTGCCTCGAATAAATTGCTGGCTCTTTTCCAGCGGGCCACCTTGAGAGATTTTATAGATATATATTTCCTGATCAAAGAAAATCATTTCACGTCAGAAAAACTAATAAAACTGGCAAAGGAGAAGGACCCGGGTTTTGAGCTTTACTGGTTGGGCGTGGCATTTGAAAGGATCAATGTTTTTTCTTTTGATTCACCCGATATGCTGCTCTTAATAAAGCCTTGCGCCATGAAAGATCTCCTTTCTCTGTTTAACAATTGGAGAGCGGAACTTGCAAAAGAATTGCAATAACAAAACACCCGGTTGGAGGGTAATTTATGAAAGAGCTGATTAAAAAAGTTGTTGAAGGCCATAATTTAACCAGGCAGGAAGCCGGCCTGGCCATGGACACTATTATGGGCGGCAACGCTACACCCTCGCAAATCGCCGCGTTTATCACAGCTCTACGCATGAAGGGTGAAACGGCGGACGAAATCAGCGGTTGCGCTGAAAAAATGAGAGAACATGCAACAAATATTTTCCCAAAGCAGAAAAATCTGGTTGATACCTGCGGCACAGGCGGGGATGTTTCCGGTACTTTTAATATTTCAACAGTCGCTGCCCTGGTTGCAGCCGGCGCTGGCATACCAATAGCTAAACATGGCAACAGATCAGTCTCCTCCCGCTGTGGTTCAGCTGATGTGCTGGAAGCTCTGGGTGTTAAAATTGATATTGAACCCAAAAGAGTTGAAGAATGTATCAACACTATCGGCATCGGTTTTATCTTTGCGCCAAAATTCCACCAGGCTATGCGTTTTGCCATGCCCGGCAGAAAAGAGATCGGCATCAGAACCGTTTTTAATATTCTTGGCCCTTTAACCAACCCGGCCAAAGCCTCGGCCCAGGTGCTGGGCGTGTTCAAACCAGAACTAACAAAGTTAATGGCCGAAGTTCTGAAAAAACTTGGCTCAAAAGAAGCAATCGTTGTCCACGGCCTGGATGGTCTGGACGAAATCTCCATCTCCGACAAAACTCAGGTTTCTCATCTAAAAAACGGCCAGGTTAAAAATTATTTAATTAAACCAAAAAACTTTGGTGTAAAAAAAGCTAAAAGGACAGAAATCCAGGGCGGTTCGGCCAATGAGAATGCGGCAATCGCTTTAGCTATTCTCAATAACGAAGAAAAAGGCGCCAAGAGAAATATCGTGCTGATGAACGCGGCCGCGGCTCTCTGCGTTGGGGGCAAAGCCAAAGATTTAAAACAAGGGTTTAAATTAGCCGCCGAATCAATTGACACGGGCGCAGCCCAACAAAAGCTCAACGAACTGATTAAATTTACCAACACATAAGAGGGGGCAAAATGTTCATTAAAACAGAAAATCTGATCAAAAATTATGGCGAGAAAGCGGCAGTTAACGGGGTCTCCCTTGAAGTTAAACAAGGAGAGGTCGTTGGCCTGCTTGGCCCAAACGGCGCCGGCAAAACCACCTCATTCTACATGGTCGTTGGCTTGATCAGACCAGATGCTGGCAGGATCTTTCTGGACGACCATGAGATCACCAAACTTCCCATGCACCAACGCGCCCACCTGGGCATTGGCTACCTGCCCCAGGAACAATCTATTTTTAGAAAGCTAACCGTTGAAGAAAACATTTTGGCTCTTTGGGAATTAATGCCGGAAATGAGAAAAGCGGAATATGAGAAAAAGCTGGTTGCGCTGTTGGCTGAGCTGGGAGTTGCCCATCTGCGCAAACAAAAAGCCTTTACCCTGTCTGGCGGAGAGCAAAGAAGGGTGGAAATCGCCCGGGCGCTGTGCACCAACCCTCAGTTCCTTCTGCTGGATGAGCCCTTTACGGGAATCGATCCCAAAACAGTAAATGATCTGCAAGACATTGTGAGACATCTTAAAACAAAAGGGATCGGCATCCTAATCACAGACCATAATGTGCGCGAAACCCTGGCTATAACTGATCGTTCTTATATAATCCACAAAGGACAAATCCTGGTTGCGGGAGACGCTAAAACCGTTTCTCGGTCGGAAGAGGCCAAGAAATTTTATCTCGGGGAGAACTTCGAACTTTGATCAAAATCATTGATCGTTATATTCTTAGAGAACTGATTGAACCTTTTCTTTTTGGCCTGGGCGCTTTCACTTCCATCATGGCAGCCAGCATGATACTCTTCGAATTAGTTCGAGCTGTCATTTTGCGCGGCATGCCATTTTTGGTGGCCATGCAGATTTTTGTCTACCGGCTCCCGGGTATTGTCGTCTATATTTTTCCTATGGCTATGCTGCTAGCCGCCCTATTGGCTTTTGCCAGACTCTCACATGATTCAGAAGTTGTGGCTTTCAGAGCTTCCGGCATATCATTGTACCGCTTAATGATACCGGTGCTGGCTCTGGGGTTATTTGTTTCTTTGATTAACCTTACTTTCGCGGAAATCGTTGTCCCAAAATCCAACAAAGCGGCCAAAAACCTGCTGCTCGAAACCACCACCAAACACACGCCCAAGTTGCAAAAAAATGTCTTTGTGCCTGAGTTGGAAAAAGGGGTGCTTAAGAGGATTTTTTATGCCGAAACCCTGCGCGGCAACACCATGCGCGATGTAATCGTCCAGGAATTTACGGACGGAAAACTCACCCAGATTATCAATGCCAAACAAGCGACCTGGCGGAAAGAAACCAATGAGTGGACTTTTAACTCCGGAACCATTTATCTGATCGCTGAAAGCGGCGAGTACAAGCATTTAATTAAGTTTGAGGAACAATCAGTGGCCATAAAATATACTCCGGCGGATTTCTACATTGGCGACCGCAACCCTGAAGAGATGACCATCAGTGAACTGCGTGAATTTATCACCCTCAAAGAAAAAATGGGGGTGGAAGTTACCGACTTTAAATTGCAATTAAACATGAAAACGTCCATCCCTTTTGCCTCTTTGGTCTTTGCCCTGCTGGGCGCACCGCTGGGGCTCTCCCCTCGCCGCGCTTCTTCATCTGTCGGCCTTGGCCTTTCAATTATCGTTATTTTTGTATACTACATACTAACCTTTTTAAGCATGGCTGTAGGTGAGCTCAAATTACTCACCCCAGGCCTGGCCGCCTGGCTGCCCAATATCCTGACCGGCGGGATCGGCTGGCGTATTCTCTCCAGGGCCACTGTAAAATAATGTTCGCTTTTGGCATAAAAACAATCCTCACGCTTCTGCTCACCGGCGGGCTCATCGCTTTTGTCGGAGACTATATCGGCAAAACAATCGGCCGCAAAAAAATAACCATATTTAAACTAAGACCACGCCATACTGCCTTTATGATTACTATTATTACCGGGGTTCTAATTTCCCTGATCACCCTTGGCATTATTTTGGCAGTTTCCCAGAATACCCGCGTTGCCCTGTTTGGGCTTGAAGCGCTAAAAAAGACCTTGAGCGAAAATAAACAGGAGCTGGCAAATACCCTGAGAGAAAAAAAGAAGATTAACCAGGAGTTTGCGCTGGCTAATATATCTTTAGCCAAAGCCAAACTTGAGATCGCTGCACTGGAAACAAGCAAACAAAAATTAAGCGAAAAAATTGAGGCCTCTCGTAAAGACACCGTACTTTTTAAGGTTGGGGAAGTCCTGATTGTTTCTCTAATTAAAGCTGGGCCCGAGAGGCTCAAGCTGGAAAGCGGACTAAAACAAATCCTTTCCGCAGCCGACGCTCAGGTCAGAAGCTTTGGCATAGAAAAAAAAGATCATTTAATCTTTCTCCCACCCGAAGAATTTGAGCAGGCCATCGTTGACCTTCAGTTAAGCGACAAAGAAAATATCGTGAAAGTAATTGCCGCGCGCAACACCCTGTTCGGAGAAGAGGTTCCTGTGCGCCTGGAAATTTCAGAAAATAAATTGATCTATAAAGCCGGGGAAGCTATCGCCGAAACAGAAATTTCACCTTCGTTTCCAAATCCCAGGATTGAACAAGAGATAAAGAAACTCTTGCTCCAAACTCATCTCCTGGCCAGGGAGGTTGGAGTAGAACCAGATGCCAGCGGATCACTCGGAAGCCTCCCTTACGCCGAGATCCTCTCAGAAGCCAGGAAAATAAAAACCTATAAAAAAGAGCTCATCATTAAAACCATGGCCAAATCTGACATCTATGCGATTGGTCCGTTAAAAGTTGAGTTTAAGGCCTTTTATAAATGATTTTAGCCATTGACCCGGGTAAAATCAAATGCGGGCTAGCCGTGTTGAACGAATCCGGAAACGTCCTCGAAAAAAAAATCATCCCCAGATTGGAGATTTTATCCGATCTGCCGTTTTATCTGTCTAGATTTAGCATTGCCACGGTGATTGTTGGCCAGGGAGCTTTCGGTAAAGAACTGGGAAAAGAATTGGTAGAATTGGATCTAAAAATTAATATTGTTTTTGTCTCGGAAAAAAACTCTACCCTGGAAGCCAGAAAACTCTATTGGCTGAACCATAAACCACTAGGCCTGTACCGTTTTTTGCCCGCCTCTTTACGTGTTCCACCGGTTCCAATTGATGATTACGCAGCTATGATTCTAGGGTCGCGGTATCTCGAAGGTTAATATTTCCTGTTGATTAGGCCGGGCCAGGCTAAGCACCCTGCCATAGGGATCAATCACGGCAGAGAGGCCCGAATTGCCCACCTGAACAAAATAGCGACGATTTTCAATGGCCCTGAGAATGCCGGCATTTAGATGATAATAAGGGACAGACGACTTATTAAACCAGGCATCGTTGGTCACCAACAGAATAAAAGCAGATTTCTGGCTTACTTTACTTCGCATCAGTCCGGGAAAAACCGATTCAAAACAAATCGCGCCGGCAATTGTCAGATCGTTGGCTATAAAAGGCTGTTGGTTTTTACCGGGACTAAATTCCGCGTCATAATAGCCTACCTTTTTGAGCAAAGGATAAAGAATAGGACGAAAAGGTAAATACTCGCCAAAAGGGACTAATTTTTCTTTATTATAATGGGCCACAACCTCCCCCGCCGGAGACATGGCCACAATAGAGTTATAAGCTTTTCCCTGGGTATAATGTGGCGTACCAAAAACTAGCCAGGTCTTGGTCTCTTGACACAAAACCTTGAGACGGGGAAAAAGGCGCGCATCACGCAAAACATAGGAGAAGATTGCTGTCTCAGGCCAGACGATGATATCCGGCATAGCCCGAGCCGCTAATCTTGTCATTTTTTCGTGTACAGCAAATATCGGCATAACTTTTGTCGCATCTAGTTTTTCCATTTGATCAATATTGGCTTGAACAAGAGATAACTTAATCGTCGGCACAACATTTTTGGGTGGTGCCGGCATTTGATAAACTCCATAAGCGTAAATGACCAACAATATAAAAGTGATCAGCGTCAAGGAACCTGCGACTGAACGTCGCGGTTCCTTGAAAAGATTAACAACGGCGGCATTGAATAATACAACAAGAAAAGTTATACCGTAAACTGAAATAAGAGAGGCGATTTGAATCAGAGGCAATAAAGATACTTGAGTATAGCCAATATCGCCGGAAGTAAAGCCAAATGGCCCCAGAGCTCTAAACCATTCAACAAAGGTCCAGAGTGCGGCCACTATCACCGGGTAGGCAACACCGCTCACCTTTACCAAACGTAAAAGAAGTATGAACAAAAGAATAAAGAGCGTCTGAAACAGAGTAAAGACACCCCACCCCAACAATACCCACCACCCCGCAAATCGCAGCAGCGCCGTTATAACCCAAAATAAATCCAGTCCAAAAAAAAACAAACCAAAAAATAAACCGCACCACAGGGATTCTTTCAGGTTTTTCACCTTAGTTAAGGCTATCAGCAAAGGCACCAGCGCCACCCAGGCCAGCCAAAATAAATTGGCCTTGGGAAAAGACAGCGACAGAAGGATCCCGGACAAAACAGATAAAATTATATTCATTATTCCATCCTTATGCTACAGCCTAAAATATCCAGGCCGGCATCAAGGCTGCTATTCTCGCTATCATCAACATAAAAGACCGAGCCGGAAATTTTGGAAATATAATTATTAGGGCTGGGCAAATGATCCGCGGGTATTTTTGCCTGTCCAACCGGCCAGGGGACACTGACCAGGTCAAAATAGATCCGATCAGGAACTGCGGCGCCAAATATATCGCTTAATTGAAAAGTGAAAACAATTTTTGATTTAGTCTCGCCTAAAGTCGAAAAGACCTCCCGCGATATCGACAGATTACTGGCAAAAGGACCTTTAACCGTAGAATAGCCACCTGGATCAACAATAATATAGCCCGACCAGGTCAAATAAAAATTAGCATAGTAGGCTTCGGCACTGCCCAATTCCGGCGTCATCCCCGGTTCCAGAAACTCTGGCGCATTTTCTATTATGTCCGGTGGCGGCAGGGCGACTTTGTAACCTTCAATGGAGCTCAAAACCATGAAATAACGGTTGGTCTCAACCTCGAGAGTCCCCCTTAAGGTTACATCCACAATCATGTGGTCGCCATAGTCGACAATCGAAGTCACTGTGCGCGCACAGCCAAAACCAAACAACATGACTATAGCCAAAACAAGTATAATACTTTTATTTTGCATCAATAATGAAACACCGCGCCTTCCTGTTTAAATTCCTTCAATTCCTTTTCAAAGCCGTCAAAGTAAAAGCCCCGGCCGCTGGACATGCCAAACGGGTCGTTGGGCATGGCATCCAAGCTGAAAGAGACGCTGAATTCCTTGCGATAATCAGAATATGTGTATTTTAACTTCCAGCAATGCAGCTCTTTGACGATCATTATATCACGCACCTTAAACTGCTGAGTGCTGGGTTCATAAATCTGGCTGAACTTAAATTCCCATTGATTGGGCTGTCCTTCCAAGAACAACACATCATATAAAATACTGCCGGATTTTAATAAGCCTGTATTCATATCAGAAACCGTAGAAAAATTAAGGCTCAAATAGCTATAAGGCAATAAGTTTAAAGAATTAACCAGATCTTTCCACTTGGTATTTTCAATGTCCCAACCTGTCCTGGTATCCCAATATACGACCTGATTTGGCCGCAGCAGCCAATTCGTATTTACATCAAACCATTTGTGGGTTTGCCAGTTGTACCCCCCGTCAATGGTCCATCTAAAATTGCTCAGATAATAAAAAGTCATCTGTTCCTGAATACTATGATAACGAGTGCCCAACTGGTCAAACAAGAAGGGGGTATTCCCTTCACTAATTCCTTTTTTGTAGTCGATATCATTTCTAAAATAACTACCCAGATTAGTCCGCAAGCCCAAGCTTTCCCGATAAGCATACAGTTGATCCCCTGGAGCATATAAAAACTGGTCAACCCCCGCATTTAATACGGCCGTGGTCCCCATAGCCAGTGGAATACTTTTATTAATATCCAGGGTCGCCCGATAGCGCTGGGTTGAGTAATCGCGATTGGTCCCGAGCTGAGGCACATAGCGCACTTCACGGTAATGCCCATAGCCAAAAATCGGCCGCAAAGTAAAAATCTTCAGGTCAATCGGGTCGGGTGATACTTCAATCTCCGGCAGTTTTTCCAGAAATTGTTGGCCTTCGTCGCCGATATAAGTATTACCGTCAAAATCAATAAACCAGTTCTCCGTCAGGCGCCAGGAAAAGCCTTTTTCTCTGCCGGCAATCTCGATAACCGGCTCCAACCTCTCATCGCCCGGCAACCCTTCATCTGCCACACTATTATAATAATTGGCTTTGGTAGTCAGCACAACATTATCAGACCACAGAGGTTGTCGATGATAAAAGCGCTGTGAAGCCCGCAGCCACCTGGGGCTATTTTTGGCATAGTCATAATTGAAATAATAGTCGGTGGCACTCTTTTGGTCGGCTTGATTAAAAGAAAATGAATTTTTCCTTAAAAAAGCTCCCCTGTCATCCAACGTATTAAATTTTAAGTTCCAGCGATCCCTATTTTTATAATCCAGATCCAGCCCAAAGGTGGTTTGGTCCCGCCTGCCGGAAGGGACAAGATAGGTAGAAGTATAAGCGTGATCGAGCGTTAACTTCGTGTAGGGATTTATCTGCTTGGTGTGATTAATTCTGGTAACCCAGTCGGTTACGCCGGTATCCTGTTCGCTCAAAGTATAAAGGAAAAGCGTCCCCACTCCCAGGCCTAAAAGATTATAGCTGTTTTCTATCCCGGAACCTAAACCTTTGCTTTGCATAAGATCCAAATAAAGCAGGCCAAACGGATAATCCCAGGTGGATTTAAAATAATCACCCTCTACCGCATTATGGCCAATCACCCAGTTTTTTTTTGCTTTTTCCCCCAATGGATACACAATGTATGGCAGCCATAACACCGGCAGCTCACCGACATAAACAGTCGCATTAGTGCCAATTACTTTATCTTTTGGATAATACGCTATCCTGTGGGCCTTTACATAATAATGAGAAGGACTGTCATCACAGGTTGAAATTGCCCCCCAGTTACCCACCATTTTACCGTTGGCATCATTAATCTCATTAGCTTGAACAAAAAGGTTCCCTTTAATTTTGCCGGGAGCCAATTTGGTCTTAAAGTTATTGTAATGGGTAATTTCGGTATCAACATCATACACAACATAATCTGAAAAGGCTTCGTAATCTTCGGTCACCATTTTTACGTTGCCCTCAGCCGTGGCCACATTACTTTCAGAATCCATATAGAGTCTGTCGGAATAAATGGTAACTTTTTTTAATTTGACCTCAACAGACCCTGTGGCCACCACAATATCACTGCCTTCTTCATACTGCAGCTTATCTGCTTTAATATTAACGGGGATTTCTTCTTGGGCAAAAGCGGGAGCAAAAAGGCATAATGTCAAATAAATTCCCACACCAAAACCCCACCTGCTCAAGCGGGGTATTAGACCCCGCTCTTCGCCTACAAGGTAACCCCACCGCAAGCGGTGGGGTATTTTGGTGTGGGAATAAAGAAATAAGCAATTACAATAACGTGCCGAAGGCGCACCTTCATTTGTCATTTAAAAGTCATGTGAGCACTCTATGAATCAATCTTTGTTCCGCTATTTCGGTCAAAACATCAAAGCTACCGACTTTTTTATACAGATCCATAGCCTTTTCAATTTCATGTTTTAGATAATAAATATCACCGAGATTTAAGCAGACAGCTGAAAGCTGAGGATCAAGGCCATAGGCTGTTTCCAGTTCCAGCTGAGCCAGGTCGATTTGGCCAAGCAGCGAACAAATTACGCCAAGATTATTGCGTAAAATAACAGAGTTCGGCTCCATATGTACCGCCTCCTGGAGTTTAGCTTTGGCCTCGCTAAACTTTCCTTCATTAGCCAAAGCCACGGCTAAATTATTTAAGGCTACGGTAAATTTAGAATCTAACTGCGCCGCCGAGACAAATTCTTCAAGCGCCGCTTTATGCATCCCTTTCATAAAGTACTCAAAACCTGAACTATTATATTTTTGGCCAAAAGAGACGCTGACATCTTCTTTGCGTCCACTTCTGGTGGTCTTGGCTCCCCTTCCCCAAATAGCAATAATCTCTCGCTTCTCGGGCTGGGGAATAACCGCCAACAAGGCTTTGTGACGCATACTATTGAGACTGGCGGCCTTAAGATATTTAATCCGTCTTTTAAGGTTGCCAAAATCAATATCTTCCTGCAAGATGTCTTCATAGGTTTTCAGAGCCTTGTGGACGATACCCTGCGCCTCGTAGGCAGTGCCTAGATTAAAACGGACTGTGCGCGCAAAATCCGCGATCTCGGAGGAGGCGAACTCAAGCGCCCGATTAAACTGAGCGGCCGCCAGGTCAAACCTACCCTCACGACGATAAACACAACCTAAAAGATTGGCGGCGAAGGGTGCTCGAGCCTGATCTTTGAGCGCGATTTGTAATTCACGGATCGCCGCATCTCGTTCCCCTTTTTCAATATACATCTTAGCCAAATCAAGGTGCAGGGCAACCTTCCAGGGGTCCTCAACCAATTTTCCCTTCATTTTTTCAATTTCAAGATCAAGTTCTTTCCCTTTGGCTTCCTTGTATCGTTCTATAACTCGCAAGTCGTAAGGTGCCATTTCTAATAAGTCTTGCAAAACCTTAACCGCCTTGCGGCACAGCTTTAATTGAAAATATGCCTCTCCCAATAAAAGATAGGCGGCAACAAATTTTTTATCAATGGCAATAATGCCTTCAGCTTCAATGGTTGCCCGCTGGACTTCACCCTTAGCCAGGCAAGCGCGGCCCAGTACTAAACGAGCCAATAGTAACTGAGGATGAATTTTAATAATTTCCCGGCATTTGCGAATAACCGATTCCGCTGAGCTGGGATCAACCTCAATCATTTTTTCAAATTGGTTGAGGGCTTCCTTGATCTGTTTTTTATATAGAAAAGCTTCGGCCAGATAGGTGCGGGCCAAAATTTGTTCGGGACAAAACTCTAAGACCTCTTCATATCCACGCACGGCCTCTTCGATAAATTCCGGTTGGCTATTGGCCAAATTATGATAGCATTCTATGGCTTCGCTGAAATTGCCCTGGCGACGCAGAGACTCGGCCAAAGCCGAAGTGGCCTGAGGATGGTTGGGATAACTTTTTAAGACCGATTTAATTTTGGCGATAACATCGGCTAACCTGGTTGCGTCCAAGCGCACAATCTCCAGCAGTTTTTTAATGGCGGCCTCCGGGTTTAATGAGCGCATGTAAACATCGGCCAGGATCTCACGGATCAGGATATTGCCTTCGAGTTTTCGCAGCAACCCTTCCAGCCTCTGAACAACTTCACGCCCAACCTCCGGATCATTGGAAAACATAGACTGAAAACATTGGGCCGCCTTATTGTAGTCTTCGGTGCGGGTATAGAGCTCCCCAAGTGTACGTAAAATATGTTTATCTTCTGGTCGATAGTTAAGAATTTCTTCGTAAAATTTGATCGCTTCCTGGATCCGGCCCTTTTCCAGATAAGCACCGGCCAAAATTTCTGTTAAAGTAGTATCTTTTACCCCCTGTCGCAAAGATCTTTCAAGCAAGGCAATGGTTTCATCAATTCTGCCCTGTTTAACAAATATGCGGCCCAAGACATTACAGGCCTCCACGTTTTTTGGACTAACCTCCAAAGCTTCTTCCAGCTCTAAGATTGTGGCATCAAGGTTGCCTTGAACAACCTCAAACGCCGCCAGAGAAAGCCGCGGACCTATTTTTTCCGGCGCTTTGCCAATTTCTCTCTCATAATCCAGCATTACTTCAGACAAGAGGCGCGGACAGAGCTGCACTGCCTGACTATAATGATTTTTGGCCAGTTTATAATAACCTTCTTCAAGATAATATCTGCCCACAGCCTTCAAAGCCTGCGGGTTATTGGGATCTTTTCTGATCGCTTCTTTGATGTTCTCTAAATTCCTCATTTAAACCAGCCTTCCCAAAAAAGCAGCAACCCACCAACGGCAGTAAAGGCTATTTGCGGAGTAAAGGCAGCAACCGCCGGAGGCAAAGCCCCCCCCTTACCCAAAGAACGAAACACGGAAGCAAAAACATAAAACGTAAACATAAACACAATGGTTACAACCATGCCCCAGGTTTTACCCGAACGCGGCGACGGCAAAGAAAAGGGGATCCCAATCAAGGCAAAAACAAAACAGGTTAAAGGGATTGAATATTTCATAAATAATTCGGTCTGCAAAGCATTGACACTCCCCCCACCCTTACCTACTATGCCAATCATCCCCTTGAGTTCGTCGCTACTCATCTCTTCGGGAGTTTTTTGGCCGCTAAAATTCAGAATATCTTCAGAAACATTAAGCTTCATATCGTCGAAACTGGCTTCATAATTTAAAAACCCATCGTTATCATATTTATGGATCGTCCCTGACTTAAGCTCCCAGATTCTACCCTGAAAAGTCGCCTCCTCAGCCAGGATAACCCTGGGAAAGTTCTCATCCGCAAGCTCATAGACCATAATATTTTTCATAACCCTTCTTTGCATATCCACCTCACGCGCGTAATAATGGCGGTTATAGGCGTCTTTGAAAAAGACATCTTTTTTTACTTCGGGCAGCGGTTTTTTATAAATAATCTGCCGGATTATATTTGTGGCGACATGGTTGGCACGCGGCACAATTTTTTCATTGGTAATATAAGAAGCAAAACTGACCAGAACTCCGATAACAATAATGGGAGTGGCTATTCTAAAAAGATTGATGCCGGAAGTGCGCATGGCCACAATCTCGTTATCTTTGGACAGTCGGCCCAGGTCCATAGCCGTGGCAAATAATGTGGAAACCGGAAAAGTAAGCACCATAATCGCGGGCATTTTGTAGATTAAAAGTTTAAGGACGGCCCACAAGGGGACGCCCTTATTAATAATCAAATCCGCCATAGTGAAAAGCAAATCAACCGTCAAAACCAGCACAAAACCGACGACGCCGATTAAAAAAGGCCCAATCATTTCAGAAGAAACATAACGGTCAATAATTTTCATTCAGCTTCTCTTCGCCGTCTTTGCTCCCGTCTTACCGCAGCATCCTGCTGCTTTCTTCTGCGCTCCGAAGGTTTCTCATAAAATTCGCGCTTTTTAATCTCATCAATAACGCCTTCACGCCTGAGTTTTGTCTTAAACTTGCGCAGCGCTTTTTCCAGCCCCTCTCCCTTTCTAACTTCAATTTTGGACATATTTTACCTCCTTTCAGCTTTGATTATGTTCGTATTCTAAACAGCACATCAGCCGACCGCAAATCCCGGAAGTTTTTGAAGGCGATATTGCCAGGCCCTGTTCTTTAACCATCTTGACTGTAACATGTCTGGGCTTCTCCAGCCATACCGAACAACACAACGAACGGCCACACGGCCCCAACCCCCCCATGATGCGGGCCTGATCCCGCGGCGAAACCTGGCGTAAATTAACCCGAGCCTCAAGAGAGGTCGACAAATCACGCGTCAGGTCACGCAGGTTCTTGATCTTTTTGCCATCCAGCAACTTGTAATAAATAACAATTCGATTAATATCAAACAAATATTCCACATTGACGATCTTAACCGGCAGCTCATGCTCATTTACCTTTTGGGCGGCAATACCCAGCCCTTTTTGTTCCAGCTCCGGCAGGGTTTTAACTTTTTTGATATCCTCGGGAGTAGCGTAACGAATTACCTTTTTTAACCGCACATCACGCGATAAGGCCTTGGGCAAGCCATGCATATATGAAACAATCTCACCATACTCAATGCCCCGGTCTGTCTGCACCACCACCGGCGACCCCACCTTGATGGCACCTTCCCGGTAACCCGTAATAGGACAAACGCGATTAAACTTACGCAGTTTTATCGCCAGCTGTTTCTTGTTGTCAGACATGGGCTGCTCCTAACTTTAAACACATAATATTTAAGGCCAGTTTTAAATTGGCCTTTCTTTTAATAAGGCATAAGGTGTCTAAAATAACCCTGGCATAACGCACATTGCTTAGTTTATGTCGGGCAAAATATGAGAGATTATAAAGTATCATTTCAATTCTTTCTTTTTCTTTTTCCAAAACAGCAGAAAGCTCAAAAAGCTCAAGGCAATTTTTCTTGTTTACATTTTTTAATTCGTCATAAAAAGAAGCCAACTCGGGATCAGCCTGCCAAGCTTCGGCTCTTTCGGAATAAATAATTTTTTGGCACCGGGAGATAATGGTTTTGGGTATTTTGTCTTCCCGTTCGGCCAGCAGGATAAAAACCACGCCAGGAGCCGGCTCTTCCAGTGTTTTTAAAAAAGCTGCCGCGGCTGGCCCGGTTAAAGTGTCTGCCTGGTCGATAATAACCAAAAGATAACGGCTGGCAGACGGGCCATAACGAACCCAGGTTTGTAATTCCCTGACCTGGTCTATCTTAAAGCTTGTACCATCCGGGACAACCACAAATTTGTCTTGTTTTTTGCACCGCAGCTGATCGGCAAAAGCCTCGGCTTCTTCTCTTTTGCCAACACCAGGCGGCCCAACAAACAGATAAGCCCCGGCCACACGATCACTTTTGGCAACGCCCGCCAGGATGTTTTTTGTGCGTGACATTAGGGGTAATTATAACACGAAAAAATGAAAATGAATATTAACGCTTCACAGTATGAACATCGGAGATTTTACGGATAGCAACAAGCACTTGATTAAGATGCGCCGCGTTCTTTATGTCCACTGTTAAACGCAAAAAAGCCGAGCTGCCGCGTTTAGTGGTAATCTGGGCCGAATACACATTGGTTTGCGTTTCGGCAATTTCAGACAAAACCTCCTTAAGCACCCCCACCCTGTCAAAGGCTTCCACCTCTATCTCTACCGGAAAAAACGCTTCACCGTCTAGATTCCAATCAACTTTGACCATTTTATCCCTGGGAAATTTTTGCTTAATAACATTGTCACAATCCTGGCGATGGATGGCAACCCCTTTTCCCCGAGTCACAAAGCCAACAATCTTTTCTCCGGGAATCGGCCGGCAACACTTCGAAAATTTGGCTAAAACATTGTTCAAGCCCGCCACAGTTACCAAACTCTTACTTTTACCCGGCGGCTTGGCAAGTTTAACCGATTTTACCTTCGGCGCCCCTTTGACACCTAATTCTTGCTTGGATTCCGGCAATTTAACCCCTTGTTGTTTTTTAAACCATCCCCTGATTTTAATTTTGGCAGAAGCAGTTCTGACAAACCTTAACCAGTCCTGGCTGGGGTTGTTTTTTTTACCGGTTAATATTTCAACAATGTCGCCATTTTTCAGCTCGTGATCCAGAGGCACAAGGCGGCCGTTTGCTTTGGCTCCCGTTGCGCGATGGCCCACCTCCGTATGAACTCGATAGGCAAAATCAATAGGCGTAGCGCCCGGCGGTAAACCAAAAACATTTCCCTTTGGAGTAAAAACAAAAACCTCATCGACAAAAAGATCGATTTTGAGGCTCTCCATAAAATCCTTGGCGTCTTTTAATTCATTTTGCCATTCCAGCATCTGCCTAAACCAGGACATTTTTTGATCCAAGTTTTTATCTGTCGCACCTTCTTTATAACGCCAGTGAGCCGCGATGCCATATTCGGAGACACGGTGCATCTCTTTGGTACGGATTTGCGTTTCGACAGGCCTGCCTGCTGGACCGATCACTGTAGTATGCAAAGATTGGTAACCATTAGACTTGGGCATAGCAATATAATCGCGAAACCTCCCGGGAATAGGTTTCCAGGCTGCGTGCAACACGCCTAAAACGGCATAACACTCTTTGATCGTCTCCACAATTATCCTAATAGCAGTTAAATCGTAAATTTCGTCAAACTCCAAATTTTGATCGACCATTTTATGATAAATGCCGTAAAAATGTTTGGGCCGGCCGTTAATTTGGACTTTGATATTAACTTTAGTCAGTATATCTATAGCCTGTTTAATAAATCCCTGAATATATTCCTCACGGTTATCACGACGCTCGGCTATCTTCTTTTTTATCTCTTCATACTGGCTCGGCTCCAGCACTGCAAAAGCCAGATCCTCCAGCTCCCACTTTAGTTTCCACATACCCAGCCGATGGGCTAAGGGGGCAAAAATTTCGCGTGTTTCCAAAGCGGTCTCTTTTTGTTTTTCCGCCGGCAGATATTTTATTGTGCGCATATTATGGAGACGGTCCGCCAGCTTAATCACAATAATGCGAAAATCCTCACCCATGGCTACAAACATTTTGCGGAAGTTTTCTGCTTGTTGTACTTCGCGGCTGACAAAAGTTAACTGGCTCAGTTTGGTAACCCCTTCCACCATTCTGGTTACTTCTTCACCAAAAATTTTAGCCAGCTCAATGCGGCTAACCTCGGCATCTTCAATGACATCGTGGAGAAAGGCCGCGGCAATGGTTAACGGGTCTTGCTCCAATTCAGCCAAGATGTGAGCAATAGCTAAAGGATGGATAAAAAATGGGTCGCCAGATAATCTTTTATGCCTGGCGTGAGCATTTTTAGAAAACTCATAAGCCCGTCTCACAATCTCAAGATCAGCTTTGGGATTATATGATTTTATTTTTGCTTCTAGCTGATTCATCTATTGCGACTACGGTTGCGGCTGCGATCCATTACTCCAAGGGCGGGTGGAATAGCAGGTTTACGTTGTGGCGGCCTGCCCAGCTCTCTCTCCCTATCTCTAGGCGCGGACCTGCCGCCAGAAGCTCGCACCGCCACAGTTACTTTACAAGAATTTTCTAAGGCTGAGGTGCGTTTGTACGCTTCTTCAAGATTATCTCCAATGGCAAAACTTCCGTGCCCTTTTAAGACAGCCACTACATTTTCATTACCTAGAAAGGCTGGAAGCATACGCGCGGTTTCTTCGGAACCAATGCTGCTGCGCACTCTCAAAATAGGTGCGGATTTAAAAACAAATGTCCCTTCCGCATCCTGCGGCACAATTTTGTTGTCGGTTATAGAAACAGCAATAGTGTTGGCCGGATGGGCATGGACAATTGCTTTGGCTCCACTCTGTTTATAAACCGCGCGATGGGCATTAATTTCTCTTGAAGCAGAGCTGTCTTGCTCACCGGCTTCAAGCCCCACTTCAACAATATCTTTTTCCCGTAAATCCCCCAACATAGCATCCCGATGTGTAATAAAGACCTTGTCCCCTTCACGCACACTTATATTGCCACCACAAGCATCAACCAACCCTTCCTGAAACAGCAACTTTCCGATCCTTCTAAATTCTTCAAACATTTTTACCTCCCTACCCCGAGCAAAGTCGAGGGGCCTAAAACTCGGTAAAACGCCGAAATTCTTCAACTCGCGCACTGATTTCTTCCGGCCGCAAACTCTTCATTCGATCCAAACTGAAATCTTCAACATTGAACGACGCCATGGTTGACCCAATAATAATGGCGCGGCGAATATTAGCCTGGGAAATATCCCCCGTTTTGGCCAGATAACCGATAAACCCACCGGCGAAAGAATCGCCGGCCCCGGTTGGATCGCGCAATATATCCTGAGGATAGGCTGGAGCGGAAAAATGGACTCCATCGGAAAAAAGCAAAGCGCCGTGCTCGCCTTTTTTGATAATAACAGTTTTGACTCCCAGTTTTAAAAGTTTGGCCGCGGCGACAGGAATATTGGGTGTCTCCATAAACTGCCTGACCTCCCCATCGTTCATTAAAACAATATCAGCCCGCTTAATTACCTTCTCCAGGGCTTCACGTTTAGTCTCGATCCAAAAGTTCATGGTATCCATGGCCACTAATTTTGGTTTAGTCAGCTGGTCCAAAACTTTTAACTGCAATTTCGGATCCAGATTAGCCAGAAAAACATATTCGGCATCTTTTAATTTATCCGGCACCCTGGGATCAAAAAGGCTGATAACATTTAATTTGGTATCTTTAGTATGGGCTTGATTCATGTCGTATTCATAGTAACCAGACCAGCGGAAAGTTTCTCCCGGCAAAATTTGAATCCCGCTCACATCGATATTTTTCGATTTCAGGAAATCAAAATGTTCTTTGGGAAAATCAGACCCGGCCACCCCTATCATCGCGGTTTTGGCATGAAAACTGGCTGAGATTGAGGCATGAATCGCCGATCCTCCCAGGATATCCTTTTTCTTGCCAAAAGGCGTTTCGATCGTATCCAAACCTATGGAACCGACTATCAAAACCGTCATTTAGTTCCCTCCAATCATTCTTTATAAATTGCGGTTATAACAATATTTTTAAGATGAGCTGGTGCACAATCCAAAGTAGAATAATAACAACAAAAGGAGACACGTCCATTCCCAAACGCAAGGGTGGTAAGCCCACGCGGACGACGGAAAGGAGCGGTTCAGTTGACAAATAGACCGGCTTAATTAACGGGTTCTCCCGGCTGTGCGCAATCCAGGGCAGCACAGCCCGCAGAGCCAGGAAAATATAATATATTGAAAACAAAAAATTAATTACGAAAACTATGAAGTCCATTTTTTTGAAATAATCTTTGATTTGTTTGCCGCGGCAACCACCGCTCGGCTTAGGGCTTGTTTGACTCTGGCCTTTTTGATAATTTTTAAGCCCTCGACGGTTGTGCCTCCCTTTGAGGCAACCATCTCACGCAGCTCTTTGGGCGATTTTCCGGTTTTTTTGACGGTAGTCGCTGCGCCAAGCACAGTTTGCACGGCAAGCTTTGTGGCAATGGCCCTGGGCAGGCCGGCCGCCACCCCCCCGCCAATCAGCGCGTCTATCGTTTCGTAGACAAAGGCCGGTCCAGAACCGGAAAGTCCGGTAACCGCGTCCATCCACTTCTCTGGCACACCAATCACCTTTCCAACTGCTTTAAAGATGGCCTCTACTTTTTTGTATTGCCTGCCGCTAACCAAATTATCCTTAGCCAAAGCCGTAATACCCATGCCGACTAAGCAGGGATTATTAGGCATGGCTCTAATAATTGGCAGCCCAGGCAGTTTCTTCCGCAAATAACCAAGTGGAATCCCTGCGACAATTGAAACCAGTAGTGGCAAAACTTGCTTTGTTTTCCCAAGTTGCGGAGCAAGCTCTGCGACTACGACACCAACACCCTGAGGTTTCACAGCTAAAACAACAATCTCACCCTTAGCAAACGCCTCCTGATTATCTTTGGCAAGCCCAATCTTATATTTCTTTTTGAGATAACCAAGCCGCCGCTTGCTAACATCCGCAGCCATAATGTTTGACGGTAAATCCAGCTTAGAGATTATGGCCTCGGCCATCTTCCCCGCGCCGACAAAAGCAATGATTGTCATCTAGAAAAAAACGTTTCCCGTTTTTCCTGGCTAAAGGCTATTTCTTCTTCCAGAGAGGACCTATCGTCCGCGGAGGTTATGGCTATGTTATTGGGCGTATAAAGAAATATTGATTCCCCTATTTTCATCATGTGCCCATCAATCGCGTAAGCAGTACCGCAGACAAAGTCGATTAAGCGCGTTCCTTCGCTGGGATCGAGATGCTTTAAGCTTATAATAACTGGCGAGCCACCACGAAGACGGGTTGAGATATTCAAAGAATCTTCGTAAACTTTCGGTTCATAGAATATTATTTCAACTCCTCCGGATTCCCCTCTCGCTTCTTTTTTAGCTTTCAAAAGTGTGCTCATTTCCAGCTGTTGCCCATAGCCCCGATCTTCTTCTCCCTCTTCGTCAAGCCCAATAAACGCCTTTGCCCTTCTTAAAATACTTTCAACCATTTACTATCAACTCCTTTCCCTCCTCCGCTAGAGCTTCGGAGGGCGTTGCCCAAAAATAGCCCGGCCAAGCCTGATCATATTCGAGCCTTCCTGGATAGCTATTTCAAAATCATCGGTCATACCCATAGAGAGATACTTCATCTTAACATTGGGAAGGTTTAATTTTTTAATTTCTTCGCTCAAGGTTTTCAACTTCTTAAAACAGGGACGAGTTTTTTCCGGATCGGCCGCCATCGGGGCGATAGTCATCAAGCCCTGGACTTGAATGCTAGCAAATCCGCTGATAAGTTGCAATAGTTTCACTGCTTCTTCCGGCTTCACCCCGTATTTCGTCGCTTCCCCCGACGTATTAACCTCAATCAAAATCGGGGTTCGTCTCTCGCCAATCGTCCGTCGTCTGTCGTCTATTTCCTTCGCCAGTCGCTCCGAATCCACTGATTGAATTAAATTAAATTTTTCCAACGCTTGTTTAACTTTATTTCTCTGCAAATGGCCAAGCATATGCCAGGTAACGTTTGGATATTTTTGCTTCAGAGCCTCATTTTTTGGGATTGCTTCCTGAATCTTGTTTTCGCCAACGTCGGTTATGCCGGCTTGGATAGCTTGTTCAATCAATTCAACCGGAATAGTTTTAGTAACTGCGATTAATTTAATATCCTGGGGATCACGGCCAAGCGATTTGATCCTTTCACGAATATTCCGCAGGTTTTCTTTAATTGACACCCTGGCGAGTATTATAGCATAATTAGATACAATGAAACATTTAAGCTGGTTGTGTGTTTTTCTCATCGCCGTCACCCTCATCAACTACCCCAATCCCTTTAATCCCAAGGGGAACGAAATAACAACCTTTGAATGTACCACCGACACAACAGCCGAAGCCTTTTTGCACATATACGATATGGCGGCGCGCAGGATATTGCGCAAAGCCTTCAACCTCCAGGGCGGAACGGCAGTAAAAACCACCTGGAACGGTTATAGCGACTACAATGAACAAGTCGGCAACGGCCTTTATCTCTATCAAATTATCGATATTGCTAATAATCGGGTTGGAAAAGGTAAAATATGGGTCGTCAACCAATAACGATCTTCACAACGGCGATGGTGGTCTTGCTCTGTACAACCCTCAACGCCCGGACCACATTTGATCCGTTGTCCATCGGGGTTGGCGCCAGGGCCCTGGGCATGGGGAAGGCTTACATTGCGGTGGCCGAGGATGGGGACACTATTTTCAACAACCCCGCTGGTTTAGGAGAGATCGACTCCTTTCAATTTACCAGCATGTCCGGCAGCATTTTAGAAGATTTAACATATACTGTCCTTGGTGGGATTTATCCCACAGGAGGAAAAAGCGCTGTAGGAATAGGTTATGTTTCAGCCTCGGTGGCTGGCATAGCCATGCGTGATTCGGCTGGAAATTTCCTGGCAAACTCTGATTATAGCAACAGTGTTTTTCTCTTTTCGTTTGGCAGAAAATTATCAGAAAAATTCTCTCTGGGAGCAAATTTAAAATATTTTTCACAAACCGGCTCTGCCTACAACAACGGCAACGGGACAGGGCTAAATCTTGATGTGGGCGTACTGCAAAGCGGCTTGGGCTGGCTCTCGCTGGGGGCTGTCGGCCAAAACCTTTTCAGCTCCGGAAAAATTTCATATAAAAATGGAGAAGAAGAAACCTTCCCCCTAACTCTTAAAGTTGGCGCAAAAATGCACATCCTGGGGCAACAATTTACCGCGGCAGTCTTTTCTCCCACAAAATTAAACATAGTTCTCGACGCGGACGTACGCTTGCAAGGCACGAAACCAACAACTATTCACGCCGGAGCGGAATTCTCCCCCTCCCCATTGTTAGCTCTCCGAGCCGGGGTCGACCAATCCCCCTTACCTGGCGGCATACAAAACAACCTTACTTCGGGCATAAGCCTTAAACTGGCTGGCATAGGTTTTCACTACGCCTATCATACTTATACCGAAATTTCAGCAAATTCTACTCATTATTTCTCACTTTCCTTCGATGACCGGGGTTGGCCAATAGAAGGCCCACCGGAAATCATCCTGGGCATGAACTGAGGTCCAGTTAGGCCCAGTTCCGCAAAATTATCATTTAAAATGCGACACCCTGTATACTTTCTAAGGGGTTAAACCTGAAGAAAGGGGTGTTGGCAAATGAATCGTTACACAATGTTCGAAGTGGCTTGGGAATTGCACCTGGCGGGCCTAAAGCCAGCGGGAGAATAGGTGACGCCAATTTCAATTTCCAATGTACTGCCGTTTTTGCGGCGATGCCGGGTTTCAAAACGATCGGCTCCCTGCGCGATTACTTTCTTAATATGCGCTGCGGTCTCTTCCGCGTTCTCGGCCGCCTCCAGATCCCTCACGCTCATCTGCAGAAGTTCTTCGCGGCTGTAGCCGGTCATTTTACAATAGGCATCGTTGACATCCAGCAAGCGGCCTGCGGTGTCCGCCAGCCAGAAACCATCCAGGGCCGTCCGAATGATGTTGGCGTAAAATTCTGACTCAGGCATGGTTAAGCGCCCTCCCGCTTCAAGCATGGTTGGCTCCATAAGCAGAAATGATTTGGAAAATTGGCGGCGGAACAGGCGTGGTTAGGACACGATAGATAGATAGCAACTTACTTACTTGCTTGCTTCTATAAGATTAGTGCCAATCAATGTCGGCTCCTTTATTTATAAATAATTATACAACCGCGTGCGCCGGAAGTTTGATGTGCTCATCTAACTTCCGGTCAATTATATTTACTTTGTCGGACACAAACGTTACTTTGTCATCCACTAATTTTATTTGTTCTTTAACTTCTTCAAATCCTCTTTGCATTTCACTTCTTATTACCGCATGCCCTTCCGCGACTGCTTTTACATCCGAAGCAACCTGCTCCAGCACGACGCCTTGTTTTTGAATTAAATCATAGTGTTTCTGCTGGCCTTCCTCCAACGAACTGATTTTTTCTAATACTTGATCTATTTTTGCTTTAGCCATTTATACCCCTCTTAAATATCCACAAGTAAATTATATAGCTCTGGCTTATGTAACGCAAGCACAATCTTTTTAGCCCCCTGATATAATTGGACTAACTGGAAAGAGAGGGTTTGATGAAGGGGGGTTGGAAATGACGCACAGGAAATGGACGGGGGAAGAAAAAATGGATGTACACATTTTTGACCGTTCCGTCGTCGCGCGTAAGGTTCTTTACGTAATCCTCCTGAATAGTCGCTGTTTTTTCTGCAATCCCTTGATTTGGGTTGGCAAGTTCGCTAACAAAGAAATGCTCCCACTCGGCATCACTAAACGCAAATTCATTTAGCTTCTCCAGTTGCTTGCGCAAGTTGGAAACCAGATCAGCTTCGGAGGTGATGGCGAGGTGCTCATAGGCTTGGCGTTCAAGCTGTTCGATAAATGCCCGCTCCAGCTCTGCTTCACTTTGATAGTGTGCGACACGCCTTGCGTCTGGCGTATATTCCGCCACGACGGTGCTTGGCGGATTTTCCGCAACTAGATTGTACTTGTTATTAATTGGCATAGGCGTTAAAAGTTAAAAGCTTGCCTCGGTAGTATTCATACTGAGACCTACGGGCCTTAAGCTCCGCAGGCAAGCCAATTGAGATATCGCCCACAAGCGCATCCAATTTATTAAGAACAGAAACAATTCTGTCTTGTTCCTTGACTTCAGGTATAGGAATTTCATATTTCATGATCGCCTTTTTATCTCCCCGAGGCATTTTTGCGCCTTTCGCTGAATTTTCAATATTACGAAAAACATTGACAAGTGTTTCGTTGAGGTTAGCATCGTTGCGGGCGTTTTTGCGGACATTGATAAAAAGTTCACTTGGTAAAACATAGAAACCCTTTTCTTTTACTGTATCGGCTCGACCAAACTCGGCTTTTTTATTGGAAAGCATACTGTAGTCAAAATCTTTCTTTCCTGCACGCCGCTCATCAGCGTTTTAGAGTAGCATATATCCCAACCGCAACAGTCACGCCAGTTAATACTTTGGGACTGCTGAAAAACCCCTCTGAAAGTGGTCAAAAATATGAGAAAATAAAGCAACACAATATGGAGGTGTTGTTTTATGATCAAAAAAGACATG
>METP01000060.1 GCA_001771365.1 candidate division WOR-1 bacterium RIFCSPLOWO2_02_FULL_46_20
GATGTCCTTGAATTTGTTAACTATATAATGAAGGTTTTTGGCTTTGAATACGAAGTTAATCTTTCAACCAGACCTGAAAAATATGCCGGGAGCATCGGTAACTGGGATAAGGCGATAGAAATTTTGGAAAGAGCGCTGCAAGATCGTGGGGTTCCGTTTCAAATTGATCCCGGTGCTGGAGTTTTCTACGGCCCAAAGATTGATATTAAATTAAAAGACGCCATTGGCAGAATGTGGCAAGGTCCAACCATTCAGGTTGATTTTAATCTGCCGGAAAGATTTAATTTAACTTATACTGCCGAAGATGGATCCAGGCAGGTTCCTGTTATGGTGCATCGCGCAATCTTGGGCAGTATCGAGCGGTTTTTTGGAGCATTAATTGAGCATTATGCCGGTGCTTTTCCTGTCTGGTTAGCCCCGATCCAGGTAACGGTTATGCCAATAACTGATCGCAATGTTGGTTATGTAGAAAATGTTGTGCAAGCGTTAAAGGAAAAAGGCTTTCGTGGAGTGGCCGACCTGCGCAATGAAAAAGTTGGCGCAAAAATACGCAACGCCCAAATGCAAAAAGTTCCATATATGGTTATTGTTGGCGATAAAGAAGAAAATGATAATATGGTTGCTGTGCGACACCGCTCCAAAGGTGACTTGGGGGCAAGAAACTTAAGCGATTTTATCCTAGAGCTTCAACATGAAGTAGACAACCGTGCCTAAATTCGCTATAATATGGGTTGCGGGGGGTTAAAAAAGCATTAAACACTATATCATTAATGAGCGTATCCGCGGGACCGAAGTTCGAGTTATAGATGAAGAAGGAAAACAACTAGGGATTGTCCAAACCGTGGATGCCGTAAGGCTGGCAAATGAGCGCGGCCTTGATCTGGTTTTAGTTTCTCCAGCGGCAACACCACCCGTTTGCCGTATTGCGGATATTGGAAAATTAAAGTACGAAGAAAGTAAAAAAGAAAAAGTAGCGCGTAAGGGGCAGAAAGGCGGGGACATAAAAGAACTTAAGCTTTCTCCCAAAATTGCCCAGCATGATTTTGAAGTAAGGGTAAAAAAAGCCAGGGAATTTCTGGAAAAAAGAGATAAGGTTAAGATTTCTATGTTTTTTCGGGGCAGATGGATGGCGCATGTTGACCTTGGCATGCAAACCATAAATAAAATGATTGAGGCTGTGGCGGAACTGGGTAAGCCGGAAGGCGCGCCAAAGAGATTTGGAAAGAACTTTATCGTTATTATTGCTCCTAAGTAGGTGAAAGTAAATATGCCAAAAATGAAAACAAGAAGAGCGGCAGCCAAGAGATTTAGGATCACTAAAAACGGGAAGATTCTGCGCAGGCAGACAAAAATGAGGCATTTGCTCGAGTGTAAGGCGAAGAAAAAGAAAAGGTCAAAGAGAAGGGTTTGTGCCGTCGCAAAATCTGACTATGCTCGAGTAAAATCGATGCTTGCAGGAGGACAATAGAAAATGGTTAGGGTAAAAAGAGGCTTTGTTGCCAGAAGAAGAAAGAATAAGCTCAGAAAAAGGGCCAAGGGTTTTCGTGGCGGTTTGCGCACACAATCCACCAGAAGAAAAATAGCTGTTTATAAAGCGCAAAGGCACGCTACTCGTCACCGACGACAAAAAAAAGGAACCATGCGCGCGCTCTGGATAGCTCGCATCAACGCCGCTGTTAGGCTAGCCGGCACAACGTACGGTCGGTTTATCTCTGCCTTGAAGAAAAGTAATATTTCTCTTGATCGCAGATCTTTAGCCGATTTGGCAGCCAATCATCCACAGGACTTTAGCAAGATATTGGAGTCTGTCGGCATAAAATGATAGAACTCCAGGTTGGCGGGTTGGGTTTCGATCCCCGTAACATGTCCCCTTTGGTGCTCTTGCGTGACCAGGAGGAGATGAATTTTCTCCCTATTTGGATCGGTATTTTTGAGGCCGCGGCTATCGCTATGGAGCTGCAGAATATTACCCCCCCCCGCCCCATGACCCACGATCTTTTAATGAATTTTATTGAAAAGCTGGGTGGGAGTATGCAAAAAGTGGTCATTAGCGACATTAAAGAAGGGACTTTTTTCGCGATAATTGAAGTTGAGAAAGATAAAAAGACAATTAAGTTTGACGCGCGGCCATCCGACGCCATCGCGCTGGCGGTGCGGAGCCATTCACCCATCTTTGTTTCTGAAGTGGTGATGATGCAGGCCAAGCTGGTCAACGCAGAAAAAGACCAGGAAGAAACAAAAAAGTTTAAAAATTTTATCCAGAATATGAAGCCCGAAGACTTCACCAAGTATTATAAAAAAGACTGACTAGCTCCTCGAAATTAAAAACACTCCCAGTATAATTACACTGATCCCCATCCAGCGCATCAGTGTTACGTTTTCTTTAAAAAAGATAAACGAAGCAAGCGCGACAATGACATAAGCGACGCTGACCATGGGATAAACAAAGCTTAGTTCAAGCCTTGAGAGAACGACCAGCCAAAAAAGTGAACTGGCAGCAAAACAGGCAAAGCCAAAGAAAACAAAAGGGCTTAAAAACATCGGGAGGATATGCTGCAACATTTGACTGGCCGGGAAAGAACCAACAACCATCATCCCCTTTTTCATGAGAAGCTGTCCGGTTACTGCCAAAAGAATCGATACGCCAAGCAAAAGATAATTTGTCATGTTTCCTCCTTTAGATTTCTTGCCACTCTAGATTTGTAAAGGGTGGCGGTGAGAACCTCAATTTTAAAACGACAACCCCGGATCCTTTAAGGCCAATTGAGTATAACCTGTCTTTTCCCATTTCCCTTACTATTTTGAAACTGCCTTCACCCAGCGAGTTTATCTGGCCGACAGCATAGTTAATAAGCCAACCCACATTATCTTCCGGATAGTAGGGTATATCTGTGTACCAATTTGGATTATGTGTAATCTCTACGCCGGCTTTGGCCAGACCAGCTTCGGCAAGCCAGAAAGCCTGTTCTCTATTTAACCCTGAATTAGCGCTGGCGAGGTAATTATAGACTATTTTTACAGAAAGCGCACTAAGTGTCCCTAAGAGGGAAATAATTATTATGATAATAATAATGGCAGAGCCTTGTTTGCCTGCCCGTCCGGCAGGCGGGCCGGCAGGTATGGTTTTTTTCATTTTAGTTCCTCATGCCGACCCTTGTCGTAATATTTTCAAGGCTGATTTCAACGCTTTTACTTGTGGGATACAGGAAAGAGAGTGTTTTAATGTCGCCTATGTCAGTAAGATAGCTGGAAGAAGCATTCTTTTTTCTCCTCACTTTTTTATCAACGAGAGAATATTCAACAGTTTCTCCTCCCACCGACAATAAAAGAACCTGGCTGCCGGAAGAAGGTATTATATTGCTCGCGCCCCGGACATCTCGCGCGATTCTGGCCAAGACCATATTGGCAATCTGCTGTTTTTCGCCACAGGCAACAAACTTTTTCCAGTATTTTAACTCCACGCCAAGCACATAAAAAATACTTCCCAGAATCATAGCAAAGATGGTGAGCGAAACTATTAATTCGATCAGAGTAAAGCCGGTTCGCCTCATTAATATTTGCTCCTGAGGGTTTGCAATTTATGTGGGGGGAGAGAGAGCTCGATATTTATCAAATCTGCCAGCACAGGAGAGACCTTGATGGTGCCATTTCCTGCGGCAAAAGTATTTCCGTTCAAATCAGGCAAGCTGGCAAAGGGCAATAGCTTAATTTCTTCCATTTTACTTTGAAGCAGGTACGTTGCCTGGCATAGCAGGGTGGCTTTTTCAACGGAAGCCGAGCTCAGTATTAGCAGATAATTAAAGCCAGCGGTTGTCAGCAAGAAAAGTGCTGCCACAACCATGACTTCTATTAAGGTGAAGCCTTTTTTATTCAACGCGCACCCTGCCAGAGGTGGAAACAACAATCATTTTTGTTTGACCGATATTGTTTTTAATAATAAAAGTGCCGGAGCCCCCAGGTGGCGTAAAACCAGAAGGAGCAAAGCAAATGTTGCTGGTTTTGATGGGGGAGATTCCTTTTGGTAATTTTAGGTCGGTCAAGTTAAAGGTTAAAGTTTCATGCTGCAGAATAGCCTGGCCCTGTAATTTTCTGAGTGAGGAGGCCATGGTTTTGGCAGAAGCATTGAGTGAGATTTGGGCAGAAAAAGCATAAAAGCCTGGCAGAGATATCGCAGCCATTACAGCTAAGACAGAAAGAACAACGAGTAACTCTACAAGGGTGAAGCCCCGGGGTTTCATTTTGCGTTTACGATGAGGTTGTCAATTAAGCGCGCTTTACCGATATAAGCAGCCAGGGCAACCAGAATTTTCCCTCTCAGGGTTTTAACTTCATCCAGGGTTTCTGGATCGGCAAAAACCACGTAGTCGAGCCGGATATTTGGCACAGAGCCGATTAAGGAGCGTACGCGCAGGAGAATTTTGTGGTCATTCTTTTCGCCGCTTTCAATCTCTTGCCTGGCCAAGCACAGGGCTTTATAAAGAATAATTGCTTGTTCTCTCTCTTTAACTGATAAATATTGATTTCTCGAGCTCATAGCCAGGCCGTCGAACTCGCGCACGGTTGGCAAGGTAATTATTTTAATGGCAAAACCAAGATCTTTAACCATTTTTTTTATTATTATCTGTTGCTGGTAATCTTTTTCTCCAAAAAAAGTAAAATCAGGACAGACAATGTTGAAAAACTTGGCTACGATGGTGGTCACGCCGCGGAAATAAGCTGGTCGAGCGCGGCCGCACATCTTTTTTGAAAGTTTGTCCACCTCAATGTAGGAGCTAAAATTATCGGGCGTGATTTTGTTGGCCTCGGGCAGGAATAAAACATCAATATCAAAATGCTCAAGCAGTCCTTTGTCTGTGGCTAAAGGTCTGGGGTATTCTTTATAGTCTTCGCTGGGACCAAATTGGATAGGATTGACAAAGATGCTAACCACGACCACGTCAGCTTTCTTTTTGGCTGCTTCAACCAGGGAGAGGTGCCCTTCGTGCAAACAACCCATGGTTGGAACAAAGCCAATGGTTTTTCCCCGACACCTGGTCTTAAAAGAATACATTTGCATTTCTTCTAAATCTTTAATTATTCTCATTGATTATCTGATGACCCAGAAACGGGCAATGGTCCAGAGGATCATGGCGAGAGCCAGGGCCAAGGCTTTTAGTCCGAGGTCGCGGGTAAAAAAATCTCTAAGCACCTTTATCCTCCTTTTTAGTGTCTGGTCTTTGCCAGGTCGCAAAGTCGCATTTAGGATAACCAATGCAGCCATAAAAAATCTTGCCACGTCGGGTTCTTCTTTCAACGATCTCTCCGGCACATTTTGGGCATTGGGCGCCAATCTTCTTGATAATAGATTTGATGTTTTTACACCTGGGGTAGGCGGAGCAGGCTAAGAAGGTGCCAAAGCGACTCTGCTTCATGATCATGGGATTGCCGCATTTATCGCATTTTTCAGCCACCGCATTCTTTTGTTCGTCCTCAGGTAAAGGCTTAGTAAATTTACAATCTGGATAGCCGGAACAAGCCATAAAGTCCCCATAACGTCCTTGTCGAATGACAATATCTTTGCCGCAATCCGGGCATTTCTCTTCGGTTTTAATTTCTTTTTTAACTTTTTCCATATTTATGTCAGCCTCCGCCAAGGCTTTGGCAAATGGCTCATAAAATACTTTTAAGATTTTAATCCAACTTATTTTATCTGCCACAATATCATCAAGATCGTCTTCCATGTGGGCGGTAAATTTTATGTCCATGATGAGGGGAAAATGTTTTACCAGCAAGCTGTTTGTGGTCATGCCGATCTCTGTTGGTTGGAGCGCCCGCCCTTCTTTTTCAACATAGCCCCGCTGTTGAATGGTAGAGATAATTGGCGCATAAGTAGAGGGGCGGCCAATGCCGCTTTTTTCCAGCTCTTTAACCAGCGAAGCTTCGTTGAAGCGTGGTGGAGGCAGGGTGAAATGCTGGGTTGGAGCCAGAGAGTTTAAGAGCAGCGCTTCTTTATCTTTTAATAGAGGCAGTGTTCCGGATTTTTCTTCGGATTCGTCATCGTCACTTTCAAGATAAACCTTTATAAAACCATCGAATTTTAAAACTGAACCGCTGGCGCGGAATTTGTATTCTTTGGCAGAGATATCAACCGAAGTCTGGTCAAAAAGTGCCGGATTCATTTGACAGGCGATAAATCTTTTCCAAATTAGTTCATAAAGTTTTAGCTCATCAGCCTCCAGGCTTTCTTTAATCTGGTCCGGATGCCTGAAAACCGACGTCGGGCGGATGGCTTCGTGCGCATCTTGCGCTTGTTTCTTTTTTTTATACCTTAGAGGTTGGGCGGGCAGGTATTCTTTGCCAAAAACCTCAGTAATATATTTTCTGCAGGCAGTTTCTGCCTCTTCGGCAACGCGCACCGAATCGGTTCGCATATAAGTGATAAGACCAACGCGACCCTCGCCCTTGAGGTCAGCGCCTTCATAGAGCTTTTGAGCAATAATCATGGTTTTCTTGGCAGAATAACCAAGCTTATGTGAAGCTTCCTGCTGCAGGGTGCTGGTGATAAAGGGAGAAGAGGGATTTCTTTTTTGTTCTTTTTTAGTAATCTTGTCTACTGTGTATTGCGCTCCCTCAAGATCCGCCAATATTTTCTTTGCCTCATTTTCTGAACCAATAATCTTACCTTTTTCTTTTGGCCTGACACCCAGGGAATCCTCACCTTTGGCAACCAGCTTGGCCGAGAAGGCCGCTTTTTCTTCGGAGGAGAGATTGGCGATGATATCCCAGTATTCTTCAGGTTTAAATATTTTGATTTGGTCTTCTCGTTCGCAAATCAGCCTGACGGCAACTGATTGCACTCTGCCGGCAGATAACCCTTTTCTAACTTTTTTCCAAAGCAGCGGGCTAATTTTATAACCTACCAGTCGATCGAGGATGCGGCGGGCTTGTTGGGCATTAACCCGGGGCATGTCTATTTCGCGAGGATTATTAACGGCCTTGATTACTGCCTCTTTGGTGATTTCGTGAAACTCAATTCTTTTGATTTTTCCCCTGGTGCCCAAGAGGGCGTTAAGATGCCAGGCAATGGCTTCCCCCTCGCGATCCGGGTCTGGAGCCAGAAAAATAACGGCACATTTTTTCGCAATAGCACTTAACGATTTGATGATCTTTTCTTTGCTTTTGATGACTCGATAGTTGGGTTCAAAGTCTTTTTCTATCTTAACACCCAAAGATTTTGGGGGCAGGTCCCTAACATGACCGCCGCAAGCTTCAACCAAGAAATCATTACCTAAGAACTTTTTTAAAGTCCGAGCTTTGGCTGGTGATTCGACGATTACTAGTTTTTTAGACATTTTAACAATTCGCATGGTAACAGAGATATGTTTTACTGTCAAATAGAGCAATCTAGCTGCCAACCAACAAGACGTCCGCCTACGGCAGACTACAACTTACAACAAACAACTATTATTTATAATAATCGCGGGGAAAATTATGGGATAGTTGTAAGTAGTTAGTTGTAGATCTGACCTGGTCGGATCGTGTTGCAAGTTAAAAAGTGTCAAAATTACGACAGCTTATCGCCCAAATCTCTTAATAAGTTCTTCTTCTGATAGTTTGATCATGGTAGGGCGGCCGTGGGGACAGGTAAGTGGATTTTCTGTAACATATAGGTTTTTTATTAATTGGGTCATTTCCTGAGCAGAAAGTTTATCTCCGGCTTTAATGGCACTGTGACAGGCAAGTAGTTTTTTTATATTTTCTTGTTTAATCTCAAGCTGTATAGCTTTCCCCAGCTCTTGCAACTCAGAAATTATATCGGCTAAGAGTTGTTTTGCCGCTGTTTTGTCGGTAATGGCCGGGACACCGCGTAAAATATAGGTTTTTCCGCCAAATTCTTCCAGATCGAACCCTAAGCTTCTTAAATAATCCAGGTTATCATCAAGCAAGGCCTTCTCTTTGGGGCTAAATTCTATATTTTCTGGAATAAGCAGTGTCTGGCTGCTTGCGGCTCGCGACTCTCGAGTAAGTTGATCATAAAGGATCCTTTCATGTGCCGCATGTTGGTCTATTAGCACGAGATCTTCCCCATCTGTACACACCAGGTAGGTGTTCTTAAGTTGATAAATAGGGAAAAGTGGTTGGATAGCCGAGACCTCAAATTCAATTTTCTGATCTGCGACAGGTGACTCCCGACCGGTTGACGGGAAGAGTACATCTGTCGTTTCTTGAACCCATCTTTGTTCATCCGGCTGATACTCCGGAGGGCTAAAGCTCTGGTTTTTAGTGAAGCCGGAGAGAGTCCTGGCCACAGCTTCTCGCACCGTATCCATAACCTCCTGTGTCCTGACAAATTTAACCTCTCTTTTTGCCGGATGGACATTGACATCAATTTTTTGAGGGTCAATTTCAATGAAAAGAAAAGCAACAGGGAAACGATTGTTTGGAATCAGGGTGCGATAGGCTTCTTGCAGGGCCCGGTTGAGTAAAAAATTACGCACGTACCTTTTATTAACGTAAAAAACTTCGTATGTATTGTCAATTCTAGAGAGAGTTGGTCGACTGATCAATCCACTAACACGATCAGCCTTAATTTCAACAAGCCCTTTGACCAAATCTGCTCCATAAATTGCCATGATGGCGTCTTTTAGGTTACCTGACCCGGCAGAATGAACAATTGGTTTGCCATCGGAGACCAATTCAAAGGAAATTTGCGGGTTGGCGATGGCATATTTGGAGACAATCTCGCCAATATGCCCCATTTCAGTGGACGGAGACTTTAAAAACTTCTTGCGAGCGGGGGTATTGAAAAAAAGATCTTTGGCCGTAATTGTTGTACCAGCCGGGCAGCCTGCATCTTGGCTGCTTTCTTCTTTTCCGCCAATTATTTTTAATTCGGTGCCAACCTCAGCGTTTTCTCGTCGGCTAATAATGTCTAGTTTCGCAACGCTGGCTATTGAGGGCAAGGCTTCCCCACGGAAGCCAAGGGTTTTAATGTTGAAAAGGTCATCCAGCTTATTGATTTTTGAGGTTGAGTGCCGCTGGATTGATAATTCGACATCCTCTTTGGTCATGCCGTGGCCATTATCAGAAACACGGATTAATTTGCTCCCGGCACTTTGAATTTCAACGGTGATTTTTGTGGCTTGAGCGTCAATTGAGTTCTCAACCAATTCTTTTACAACTGAAGCCGGCCTCTCGATCACTTCGCCGGCGGCAATTTTATTAATGAGGTCTTCGGGGAGGATGTGGATTTGAGAGCCCATACTCTAATTTTACTTTATTTCAGTCCTGAAGCCAAGGAGATAGACTGGGTCCAGAGGTGAGCTTGGCTGTCATCAAAACCTATAATGTAAAATCTTATGCTGATTGCCGGCTCGAGATCGGGCAGATAGGTGTTTTGGTTAAAACTGATAGTTTGCTCGGGCAGAAGCGGCTCGCCTTTTAGTTCCTCAAACGTATATAGTGTATAATTTTGTCCTTCTATCTGAAAATCGACCAGGGTGACCGGAAAAGACGACCTGTTTTTTAATGTTGCCGTTATGCTAACTTCCTCTCCCTCTTTTGGCCTCTCAGGAAAGATCTTTAAAGTTAAAATAATTGGCTTGCTTGGGTTTGGCAGCTTCTCTGCCGCGTAGGAATCATCCAGTTTTTTTAAGGCCGGCCCAAGGATCTCCGGCCCGTGCCCTTTCCAAGATCTATCGGCTTCTTTTTGGAGTTGAAACAACTCTCTGGCTGTTTCAAGATAGGCTGGCTCCGCAGCCTTTTTCGACTTTATCCTTTTTTTAGCCTTATTAACAATGTTCTCCGCCTCTTTTCCTTTTTTCCCCGCATCCTCCGAGTAGACCTGGCCGGTATATTTTACGGCATAGCGATCGAGGGCAATTGCAAGCTGGCGTTTGTCCCACGGTGCCTTCGCTCCTGCAAACTGTTGCAAAAGCTCCTGATATTCAGGGTCAGCGTAGCCGGCAGGGATGGCCAGATGCTGCACTGGGATGATTGGCTCCAGCATGATGCGGCAGTCGGCCTTGCCGCGCAGCGCCTCTTTGTTTTGAGTATCGGCTTCAAGAATTTGATCGTAAAGTTTTTCTGCCACCTCATATTTTTCAGCGTATTTTAATTTGTTAGCTTTAGAAAGGAGTAAAGCAATATCATTACTGAAGGCTGTGGAAATAGAGGTAATTAAAAATAATATAACTATTAGGATTCGGATGAATGGCATGTCACAATCTTACACCAGGAGTTACAATTGTGCCAGAAAAGATAATCGGGATTTCCCTTTAAATAGATGAAGATACCGCCTGTATCCGTCCTGCAGGCCGGTTAATTCTTCAGCAAAGCTAAGTCCGGCTGACTGAGCGCAGGAACGGAGAAAGTCCACATAGCCGGTATCTGTTGAAAAAATAGAGCCCTCATCTATATAGAGGACTCCGAGAAGAAAATCTCCCCTTTCCCCGACCAGGCGAGTTGCTTCTTGAGAAAGCCGGGTGGCATCCCAAGCCTTAGATGATGGTTGAAATTGTCCAAAGTAAGAAGGATCGTCAAGTACGCCGAGCAGCATGACCAGATTATCGTCTTCAACTTGGGCGGCCAGGCCGGACCACTCATCTACTATGGTGAATTCACCGTTCAAGGCACGAATCGCTTCGCCAATTATTGGCTGTCCGACTGTGAAATGTTTGGCGACTTCGGTGATATGTTTGTCCGCATCAAAGCCCGCGACCCGGCCTCCCATAACTGCGGCAATTATCTCTAGGGTGATGTCCATGCCATATCCAATAGAGATGATTTTTCTCCCGGGGGTGAGGCCGACATCCCTCAAAAACTTGAGCATCTGCGGTGCCTGCTTGAAGGCCAGAGAATTTACCAGGACATTTTCTGTTTCTGGCTGCACCCAGCCCAAGGTATTTAAAACTAACTCTTGCCTGTCAGAGTAGGGGAGGCCGCTTTCAAAATTAAAGGTAATGATCTTTCTGTTTCCCAGTACCTGGTACAGGTTATAGATAGAAATGTTCAGCCGCCCTACGGCGACCCAGCTTTGAAAGAATGCCTCCTCTATCATCCGCAAGATCTGCTGATCGTTAGGCTCTGTCTGAGCAATAGCGCTTTCGGAGAGAGCCTGGGAAAACTTGTGACTAAAGCCGTGGGGAGGTAATATTCCCTCAGCTACCGCTGCCTTGACCTTCTCTACAAGATCGCCGCACCGACGGCTTGTAATTCTAAAATGCCGTCTTATATCAGGCAGAGCCCCAACCGATTTTAAAGCAAGCGCTGTCATGCTTATATATCTTTAAAATGAGGGGGAAATTTCAGCGGGCTAACTAAATTTCTTGAGCAGTTCTTTTATTCTTGCGACCGGGAGCCCAACGACGTTGTCATAATCTCCTTCAATCCCGTCGATAAACTCCTTTTTGATCTCCTGAATGCCGTAAGCCCCGGCCTTGTCTATCGGCCGACCACTGTCTACGTATTCCTTGATTAGTTTAATAGATGGTTTTCCCATCCTAACCTTTGTAATTTCATAATCGGTGATCTTTTTAAAGGTGTTTGTATCTACCACTGCCAGGCCTGTGATTACTTTATGGATCTTTCCGGACAAACTTTTTAGCATGGCGGTTGCCTCTTTTTTGCTCCTGGGTTTGCCGAGTATTTCATTGCCCAGGACGACAATTGTGTCTGCGCCGATAACGATCGAGTTTTTGTGTTTTAGGGCAATCTCTTCTGCTTTAGCCAAAGCTGCTTTTACGGCAAAAGCCTCTGAGGTTTTGGCGCGAATTGTCGATTCATCCACATGGCTTGGGACAATAGTAAAGCTTTTAATAACTTTTTTAAGAAGTTTTTGGCGACGTGGGGAGGCCGATGCTAATATTATCTGTTTTTTGGTTTTATGCATCTGGTTAAAAGATCAGGATTCATCATCCAGGCGATATGCCAGCCCTCTTGCCACTTTTCAAGGCAAAGGACTCCGCCGGTTTTAAAGTTTACAACACGCAAAGCCTGGTTGTTGACGAGTAGTTGGGAGGCCAGGAGATCAAGAAAAGGTAGGTGGCCTACTATTATAGTGTTTTCGTGGAGGATGTCGGTTTCTTCCGCGATATTAGCTATTGGATCATTAGGGCCTAAGCCTTCCCGTTCTACCAGATTCTTATGCTCAATAGCTTCGGCAATTACTTTTGCCGTTGTTTTTGCTCTTAATTTGGTGCTGTGCCAGATCTCATCAACTTTAATATTGGCACAACTCATAAAAGCAGCGATTTCAGAAACATCCAGCATCCCTTTTTCGCTCAAAGGCTGTTCAGAACCAACGCTTTCGGTTACCGTTTCACCATGGCGGATTAAATAGAGGTACATGCTTTAATTATACAATACATTATATCTGAAAGGTAATCTCCTGCAATTCTTTGATCAGTTCATTCCAATAACGCGGAGTCCCGGCCTCGGAAAAATGTGTTTGAAAATCACTTTCCTTGCTCTGGACGGCCAGCCATGAAGCGAAGTGAATAATTCTCATGCCGCGCAAAAATGGGATTAATTCCAAAGTTTTGAGATCAAAAGAACAAAAAACCTCATAACCTTTGAAAAACCAGCTAAGCTCGTTTTCGCAATTCTCTGGAGCATCAGGCAAGAGCATCCATAGATCTTGAACAGGCGGGCCAAAGCAAAGATCGTCGAAGTCGACAATAAAAATTCCCTCGTTTGGGCGATGGATAAGGTTCCCTTTATGACAATCTCCGTGTAAAAGAATGAATTCTTGAGCCTCAAATTTGGGTTCTGCTTTTTTGACGAATAAATCAACGGTTTGCTTAAATGATTTTTTAAAGTCAGGCAGCAAATAATCAGTTTTTAATAATACTTCCAGATGATGTTTGGTGGCAACGGATGGCTGCCAGGTAATGCGCCGGCTTTTTTTATGCAGTCCGCCAATCGTATGGATCCTGGCCAGCAGACGACCAATTTCTTCCCAGCTATTTTTATCGAATTCATCGAGGGCGCGCCCGCCTTTTTTTGGGAAAAGAGAGAAGATAATTTTGCCAACAGAAAAAAGAGTTTTGTCCTTGATTTTAAGTGGCGGAATGACTGAAACTTCCTTTTCTGCTAATTCCTGGAGAAAGGCATGTTCTTCAAGTATCATTTTCTCTGTCCAGCGGCCTGGGCGGTAGAATTTAACTATAAAGCGCTCTCTTGAGCCGTGTTCTTCCAGCTCATAAACGCGGTTAATATAGCTGTTTCTGGCTAAAAGCAGGCTGCTTAGCTTTTTTCCAAGAGTATTTTCGACTGTATAAAGGATGCTGTCGTGGTTAAGTTGCTGCCAGGTCATGGGGCAATAATAGCTTTTTGGTGGGTTTGGGGCAAGGAAAATTTTGTGCTATTATCTGTTAATGCGAATTTTGCTTCATAATATCAAGATCCGTTTGGAAGAAGATGAGCCCGCGGCCTATAATAAGCTAGCCGCTAATAAACTTAGGCTGAATATTTCTGATGTCAGCCGGGTAACGGTGTATAAAAAGTCGCTGGATGCCCGTAACAAAAGGGAGTTTTTTTATAATTTGTCTTTGGCGGTTAATATCCCATCAAATTACATGCACAGCAATAAGTTTCCGCGCCTGGAAGAAGTTCCGCCCAAAAAAGAGCCAAAAAATATTTTGTCAGATAGGCCAATTATCGTCGGTTTTGGTCCGGCCGGGATGTTCGCCGCTTTAACTTTTTTGGCTTATGGCATAAAGCCGGTTGTTTTTGAGCGGGGGAAAAAAGTTGAAGATCGGTTGCAAGATATTCGCCAGTTCGAGCAAGGGGGGGCTTTGGATCCGGAGTCAAATGCCCAGTTTGGAGAAGGTGGGGCGGGGACATATTCCGACGGTAAGCTGACAACCAGAATTAAAGAGACCGGCTATGTGGCCAAAGTTTTAGAGACTTTTGTCGAGCATGGAGCGCCGGCAGAAATTGCTTATTTAAACAAGCCGCATTTGGGGACCGATCGGCTTTGTGCCATTGTCAAAAACATTAGAGAGTATATTGTAAAATCAGGGGGAGAAATTAACTTTCAGTCGAAAGTGACAGATTTTTTGGTTGAGGGAGAGAGACTGAAAGGCGTGGCGGTAAATGGGCAAAAACACTTTTCAACGACAGTGGTCTTGGCGATCGGGCATTCGGCCAGAGATACTTTTCAATTACTAAAAGATAAAGGGGTTGGGCTGGAACAAAAGCCGTTCGCGGTCGGGGTGAGAATTGAGCATCCGGCCGAGTTGATAAATCTGATGCAGTATGGCGAAAAGTATCACAATCATCCCAAGCTGGGTCCGGCAGAATACGCGCTGGCAGAGGGCGGGGTCTATTCTTTTTGCATGTGTCCGGGAGGCGAGGTTATTAATGCCGCTTCAGAGAGCGGCGGATTAGTTTTAAATGGGATGAGCAATTCCAGGAGGAGCGGAAAGTTCTCTAATGCCGCTATTGTGGCGATGGTTAGCACAGATGATTTTGGCTCCAGTGATCCTCTGGCCGGGGTTGAGTTTCAGCGGCAGATTGAAGCTAAGGGGTACAGGGATGGCTGGAGCGCGCCGGCCCAGAACCTGTTAGACTTCCTCAACGCGGAAAAATCGTCGTCCATTATCCCCAATTCGTATAAAATGGGGACTGTTCCTGCCGATCTCAATGAAATATTGCCAAAATTTGTTTACAGCGAACTTATGGCTGCTTTTAAACGCTGGAGAGAGCGATTTCCTCTATTTGTTTCCAGCCAGGCTCTGCTTCTAGCTCCGGAGACCAGGACCTCGTCGCCGGTTAGGATATTACGGGAGCAAAACAGGCGATCGGTCAGCTATGCAAATCTTTATCCCGTTGGTGAGGGGTCAGGCTATGCCGGCGGGATTACCAGCTCGGCAGTTGATGCAATTAAGACGGTTGAGACTATTCTCGGAGTCTCTTAAAACAATGAAATTATTAGAAACCCGGGGCGATAAATAAAGAGAGGAATTAGATGATTACTAACGTAAAATTTTATACTCACTCGTCCGGAGGAGGGGTTAGCATGAGAGGGAACCTTAGGCCTCTTCCTCTCGTCTACCCGCGCATGATCCTTTCTCAAGCAGACAGAACAAGATTGTTGGCCAGACCGGAAATCTTAAGGAACGGATGGAATTTAAGTCGGCTTGAAGAATTATTAACTAAACTCAGGGGGATAATAAACAATTTGCAGGCATCCATGGGAAAACTTCCCGAGCTTTTCTTCTTTATTGATCGCATTGATGAGGAGCACCCTGATGGAGTTATTGCTATGTCACCTCTAGATCGGCGGTTTATCATTTTTTTAAGCGGCAAAAGAGGCAGCGAGTTTGTGTTGGAGAATATTGAACGGCTGCTTTGTGAGCGGTTAGGCGCCTGGTTTCTTAATTATTCTACGCGGGCTCAGTCACAATGGCAATCGCCCGAGGCCTTTCTTTGGGAGGATTCCAATCCTTATTTGAAGGGCTTGCAATTTGAGGTAGGGGAGATTAGAAAATTATTTGGGGCAAGATCAGAAGGGCCGGCTAATAAATTCATAGAAAAGATGGCCTCAATCGCCCCGGTGTATGTTAAGGCGAAGGTTACCCGTCTTCTTTGTCCACAACGCGTGGTGGGTTGCCTTCAAAAAACTTTCGAAGAAGCTATGATCAAAGAGATAGAAAAGGTATCTAAAGAATTCAGGGAAACTTCTAGCCTTGATATGGTTATTATCCGACTGGCGAATGCCGCAGCTTTTGCTCAAATGTGGGGTTTTCGTCCGTTAGCTTTAATGGTTGAACGAAGCCTGAAGAGCGAAATACTTCCGCTTCAAGCCGAAAGTGAACTTGCTGAGATCATACGTGAAACCAGGGTGGCCTTCCCTGTCGCAGTATATGATAGGGTGAAGAGAAAACTGGTCGAAGATCTGAGGGATAAGGCAATATCCCTTTTTAGGGCCGTAAAAGACGCCTATGTGCGTTTTTTTGAAGGAATAGAGATAAGGCATTTCAAGTAATTTTTCGTCCCTACCAAAATTTTTGATGGGGGAATAAATTATGAAATTTTCGCGTGATTGCACGGAGGAAATATCGCTATGAGAGTAATGGTTCAGGACAGAATAAACCTGGGAACGATGAGGGCTTATGCGAACGGGATGAGAAACGCGCTGTCCCATGGTTTGAATGGGAAGCCCTATGGCCGGTGGTGGAAAGTTTACCAAAAGGCCGGCCAGGGTTCCGTTATACATCAAGCAAACGGAAAAAGAAGGCAGATATACGGATTTAATTCTTCAATGGGATATGTGTATTCTCTTCTCCGCGAAAAAAAGGTGGGCAAGGACGTATGTTTAGTTGCCTATTTTTATGAAAACCCGGAGCAAGCTGAAGCAGGAAAAGATCCCTTGAAGAAAGTAATTTTTAGTAAAAAAGAAAATAGCAGGTGGAAGGATTTGGAAAGGCCGGAAGATTGTTGTCAGGGGAAAAGGAAAGGCGCCGAGCAATTTGGGCGGGCTTGCCTGGGTCAATTGGGGGCGGGTGACTTCGATTTTGGGCCAGGTAAAATTTTGCCGCAGGGGTCGGTCCGGATCGGGTTTCCCGGTGAGCCGATTTATGTTAGTGGGTTTAAAAAATATGCGGGAAGAATGGTATGGGGAAGAATAGTTGCCCGGTTAAAAGACGGGGGGTGGAAAATAGTTTGGGTGGCAGTTCCTGATAGGTGGGGAAGGGTCTGTGGTACTTTAGATTATGGGAATTATCTTTTTTCTACAGCCAATGGGAAGGAGCGTGCTATAACCTGGCTGGTAACTTATATAAGGACACGTGCGAGTGGTGCTTATCTCCAGAAAAGGATTCGCGGGGTGCGTTTGTCAATTTATGTTTCTGATAGAATCTTGCCCAAAGAAGTTTTTTCGGTAACTGAGGAGTTTGGACAAAGGTTCAAGATCGTTTCTTTCTGGGAAAGTGAAAATGACTGGAGAGAGGGAGTGCCGCCTTTTGCGAAAAGATACATAACCTTCAGGCCAACAATAGTGCCCAACGCTCCCTGGCAATTTTTCTGGGAAAGACTTGATAACCATACGGCATTCAGGCAGCTCCTTAGAGAGGGGATGATTGCGCGTCAGGAACTCGAAGATGTTTTAAACGGGATCAGCGGAAAACACTCCGAGGTCTTTCCCGTTATAGATAAATTATTTGTTAGTTCTAGTTAGTTCGAAAAAGTTTCAAACAAAGTGAAATCCCGCTTGAGATCTAACGAGAAATGGCTGAACATGGTCAATCCGATTTCACAGGCAATAGGAAATCATCGAACAAGGTCTTATGGAACCGCTGATCCGCGCGGTATCGCTCAATCATTGATCTGGAGAAGAGAAAGACCAATAATACCAGAAACAGGGCTGACGTCGGAACTGCTCGAACACGTCTTTTTCTACCTTGTCCAAGAAAAAGTCGCCCTCCAGGCCATTCGCGTTTTCACGCCGGATAATTTCGACGAGATATTTGATCGGTACCAGGCTGAATTAGCTCGCTTGGCCACCGCCGTCAACACCGGCATTACGACGCAAATAATAATCATGAGATGTCCTGCCGAAAGACTGCCTCTTTTTATGGAAATGAACATCCGCCTGCTTGAAGAATTTCCCCAAGACCGATCAGAAATCCTTTCCTTCATTTCGAAAGTTTTCTCCGCGGAAAAGCTCGATTTAGATTTAACTCTTATCGTAATAGACAGGTTCGTGGCGGCAATAATGCACGATGTTTCAGAAGAACCAAAGCCCGAAGCCAAAATCGAAGTTGCTAAAAGCATCCTGCAAACTCAACCCCTGGCCGGCCTGCCGGCGGTGCTGGAAATCTTCTCCCATGTTCCTCCTCCCCACAAAAATATTCTCGAGCCCTTAATCATGGAACTGGCAAAAACTTCCGAAGGTCGGAAATATTTGCTAAATATCTTCTCTCAAAAAGACAGGAAATTACTGGGTACTTCTGAAATTGGACGCAAACTCATTATTCAGGCCGTCGCGATGATTGTAAAACGACCCGTCTCTGCCCGGACTTTGGAAGACCCCGGGCCGCTGGCGATCAGCGAGTGGCTATCAGCTGCCAACCGATCAAAACTAACGCAAGCCCCCTTAACAATCGAAGTGGCAGGAAGATTTATAAGCCTTGTAAACGACATCCAGCGCCTTTTCAAACTCTTTAAAGCTGAGCGCCACCCCAGATACAGATTCTCAACCTCATTACTCGAGAAAATGTCAGAAATGCAAAGAATCATGCGCAGGCTTTCAAAAACAGCCGATCCTGCCGGACTAATTATCCCGGCAGGCATTATTCAAACGGTATTTGCGGGCATCGCTGGTTTCCCTTTAATTCCTCCTCAGGATAGAGACTTTTCCGCTTTAGAAGAACCAGCCCGGGTCTTTCTTTTCGGCATTATCCTGCGCCTGGTTAAAGGGGATGTCCCCGAAATCGAGAGAGTTATGGAAGTTCTACGCGAGAAGAAGAGATTGGAACCTATCCTTGCTTCCATTGACAGCGACTTAAGCGAGGTGATGGACGAGCTGAGAAAATTGGTTCTGGAGCTGGTCAATAATCCTGGGATTTGCGCCAGCAAGTTTTAAATGGCTCGACCTGTTTATTGTCAAACCATCCCTCTGATTATACCTAACACTATTCATGGGTGCAAGATTGGAGAGAAGCTATTTTTTATAAATTATTTTGCCGTTTTTTAAAATTTCCCCGAGAAAACTGCGCGGGTCGACATTCCTCATTTCGGAAGTGGAAAACGGGAGCGGTTCAATTTGGGAATCGATCTTTGCCGCTTCGGTCCAAAGAAATTTAATGTCCTTTAAATGAGTTCTATCGGAGAATTTCGGCGAAAATATTGCCAGGTCGATGTCGCTGTATTTGCCGGGCCTTCCTTGGGCATAAGAGCCAAAAAGCACCGCTTGTTTTATCGGTATTTTTTTGGCAATAGAATTAAGATAGAATAAAACCCTCTTTTTTACGCCATTTTTCTTAGACATTTATAAAGCTCCTTGGTCTTTGAAAGATATTCCCGGGCCAGCTTGCGTTTAGTAAGCTTGGATATTTTTTCCTGGTAGTCGGCGTAGCGGACTTCGATGCAAAACGGAGTTAAGGACGCAAGCAGGTCAATCTGTTTTTGATCCAGGTTCATTTTGATTCCGGCAAGCTCTGCCAACCTGACGAGATTGTGGATTTTTGGGGGAGCTTCAGATGAAATTGTAGTGATGATAGCTTTAAGGATTTTTTCGATTGCCTGCTGGCACATGAAGGTTACATATAGATACCGGCGACTCTTATACATCGCTTCAGCGGTTTTTAGATCATACTCTGAATGTTCAATCCAATACCTGGTGACTTTGTCTGTTTTTTCTTTTTTCATTTTTAGTGAAATTTCCCAAACAAGCTATCGATAATCGATAGTATTATAGCACCTCGACAAGCTCGGTGCAAAGCGGGTCAGATACCCGAAATAAAGAAGGTTAAGAGGAGGAAAAGAAAATGGCTGGATTGAGAGTAACTATAGAAGGTTTGCGATTCCGCGCGTCAGATGGGAAATTAGGGGCTGACGATCAAGTGAGGATTGTGAGGCGAAGGTTGTCAAACCCCGCAGCGTTAAGACTCCGCGACGGGGATTCACCGGCGGTATTGGCCGAGGTAATAAGCCAGCGCCAACCACCTGATTTAACGATCCATACAATTGAAGCAATATCGGAAACAGCAGTGGCGAGCAAGCCGCGGGTAGAACTTCCAGTGACGATCCATGACTCTCGGTTGTCTTTTAAGGTCGCCAGGGGTGTAATTCCCGGGTCTTTGTTGAATGGCAGAGAGATTGCCGCAAGCATAAACGAGCAAAACCCTGGCCGTAAACTCAGGGTTCCAATTGAAGCAGAATTGCTGACGTTGAACAAATTACTTGGAAGTCAATTAGAAGACAGAGATTATTGGATATGGACAGAAACGGAGCATCAGGATTATCCGGGGCAATTTGTTCTCCGTCACCAGGCCGGCGGCAACCGCCTCTACTTCCGTCCCGAGTTCAACTGCGCCGACAGCGCGGTTCGGTTTGTCGAGGACAAATAATTTACCCTTTACCCTTTTATTTTTTTACCCTCACACCAAAATATTTGGTGTGAGGGTGTACATTTTGAGGGGTGGGGCGGCCGGGGAAAATTGATATGGAATGTCCAAAGGTAATTACCTCGGCCTATGATTTCATCAAATGGGCGATCCCTCATATCGCAAAATTCCCAAGAGATCAGAGATATACTCTTGGAGATAGGATCGAGGGCAAATTGTTCTACCTTCTTGATCTCCTCATTGAAGCCCAGTATTCAAAAGATAAGTTTGGCGCGCTGAAGGCAGCGAACCTTGGAATTGAACAAATGCGGCACCTTTTCCGTCTATGTTATGATCTGCGTTTGATTAATTTGAAAACTTTTGAGATGATTAGGAAAAAGATCAAAGACCCTGATGTTCTCTGGCTGATTAAGCTTATTATTGATTCAACGGTGCCGCCTGGCATTCCAATTGGGAATTTAGCCAGTCAAATATTCGCCAATCTTTACCTCAACGAGCTTGATCACTACTTGAAGGAAACAATCAAATGCAGGCATTATATCCGTTATATGGACGATCTGATTGTGTTTAATAACGATAAAGACCGCTTAAACGATATAAAACGCGCTATCGATGAACACCTGAAGTGCCTGAAACTGGAATTCCACCCTCATAAAAGCCAAACTCATTTGGTTGCCAGAGGGACTGCTTTTCTCGGTTACAAGATTTTTCCGACTCATCGGCTGGTTATCAGACAAAATGTCAAAAGGCTAAGGAGCAGGATTAAGAGGTATTACAAGATGTTAAGGCTTGGGCTGATAATGTCACAAAAGATCCTATGTTCGATTCAAGGCTGGCTGGGTTATGCGATCCATGCAGATTCATTTCACATGAGGAGGAGGATTTTATCGGAATTTAATTTTATGGGGATAAGTCCATAATGTTCTCCGTCACCTGAACAACGACAACCGCAACTACAACAACCCTGACAATCACTACAACAACAACGCGGTTCGTTTCGTCGAATACTTAATAAATGCCGGAATCCGTGTCTCCAAGGAGATGCGGAGCGTGCAAAATTAAGTCCAGGGCTTGTTCCTGTCTCCGATGTCATATCGGAGCGAATTAAAAACCGCCCGGCTTCGGTAAGTAAGTTCCGACTTTATTCGGGATTTGAAAGCTGAAGCCGGGCTTCTTTTTCAGCGGGCGCAATTATTAGAGTGGGGGCTGAATGTATGCGCCCGCTGTGGGATGGGGAAAATATAAGGCAGCCATGAATGCGTTGGGTATAATCAGAGGAATGGTTCGCTACGATTCTAAAATGGAGGGAGAAGGAGTCGAACCTTCGAAGGCATAAGCCGCCTGATTTACAGTCAGGTGCATTTGGCCACTTTGCTATCCCTCCATATAAATTAACAACTAACAACACGGGCCGCCGAAAGCGGCCCTACAACCAACAACTAAGTTGTTCGTTGTTAGTTGTAGCGAGTCCCGATTACATCGGGACGAGCGTGTTGTCAGTTAAATGAAACTATCTCTTTTTGCTTTTTTTGCGACCGCGAGCCATCTTAGCTCGAGAAATATCACCCTTCTTGTCGATGAAATATAGGTAACCTTTTTCTTTCTTGATGCCACATTTCATAACCTTTTCTGCCATGCTTGTTCACCTCCTTTGTCGTAAAACTTCAAAAAGCATAATACCCGCGGCTACCGACGCATTAAGAGAATTTGATTTCCCCTGCATCGGGATTTGGACAACTTCATCACAGCGTTCTTTTACCAAACGAGACAAGCCCCTGCCTTCACTACCGACCACAAAAGCAACAGGCACCCTGTAATTGACCTCATTATATACCCTGGTCCCGTCTATTTCAACACCCCTCACGACTATTCCGTTGTCTTGCAGCCGGCGAATAGCTTCGGCAATGTTGGTAACGCGGGCGATGGGGACGGTGTTGGCCGCGCCGGTTGAAACCATTATGACAGTTTCAGTAACTTGAACCTGTCGGTTTTTGCGGATAACCACGCCATGAACGCCGGCGGCTTCAGCCGTTCTTAATATAGCGCCAAAATTGTGAGGGTCTTCGATACCATCGAGAATTAGGATAAAGGCAGGCTCGTTTTTAGCCGCGGCAATTTCTAAAAGATCCGGCAGTTTTTTGTAATTAAACATTTTTTAAGGCAAGTTCAAAAATCTTTAAAGCCTGGTCAATCTGTTGTTTTTTGACGATCAGCGGAGGGATAAAACGGATAACCGTGCCGTCCGCGCCGGTCGGGATAATAACCAATCCGTTTTGCAGGCAAAGATCAATGATCTTGCGCGCAGCGGCGGAATCTTTAAAATCTATGCCGATCATTAGGCCAAGGCCGCGAATATCTTTTATAATCGGATGTTTCTTTTGCAGTTGAGCCAGTTTTTTCTTTGAGTAGCTGCCCAGCTGTCTGGCATTTTGCAGCAGTTTTTCTTTTTGCATAACATCAACAGTGGCTATGGCCGCCGCGCAGCAGACTGGGTTGCCGCCAAAAGTGCCGCCGTGGGATCCAGGCGACCACCTGGACATTAATTCCGCGCTGGCCGCGATCGCGCCAAGCGGGAAACCGGAAGCCAAGGCTTTGGAGATACAGAGGATGTCCGGAGTTACATCAAAATGTTCCAGGACAAACCATTTGCCGGTGCGGCCCATGCCGGACTGTATTTCGTCAGCAATTAACAAAACGCCGTATTTTTCAGTGAGCTGGCGCAGCCCCAGAATAAATTCTGGAGGATAGGGGACGTAGCCGCCTTCTCCTAAAATCGGCTCAAAAATCAGGCCGGCAATTTCATTGTTTTTTAGTATCCCTTCAATAACAGTTAAATCAGGCTCCGCAATATAGACATTGGGGACAAGCGGTTCATAACCATCGCGATATTTCATTTTTGAGGTAGTTAGGGAAAGAGCACCAAATGTGCGCCCGTGAAAAGAGCCTTTAAGCGCGACCAGGCCTGGCTTTTTGGTTGAGTACCTGGCCAGTTTTATGGCCGCTTCAACTGCTTCGGACCCGCTCTGGCAAAAGAAAAACTGCGCATTTTTTATGGGGACGATTTTATTTAGTTTTTCAGCCAGAGTTATGTAAGAATCATAGTTGGCTACTCCGATGCAGATATGAATTAAATTGCCCAGCTGTTTTTTTGCGGCAGCCACAACCCTGGCGTGACAATGTCCGGTGGAACAAACCGCAATCCCCGCGGAAAAATCCAAATATTTTTTGTTGTCTGTGCCAAAGAGGTAGCAGCCAGAACCTTTCTTTACTTCAAATTCTGGAAAATAGCGACTCAAAACGGGGGAGACGACTAATTTGCCGCGTTCGTACAGTTTTTTCATGATATATTTATTATACGCATATTTCGTGTTATACTTCAACTGTTATGCGTAGAAAAATTGTGATTTGTCTGTTCTTCTTTATCTTCTGCTCATTGGCTCACGCTGAATATGCCCCGGGTGAAATTATGGTGAAATTTAAACCCGGCATAATGGTTATTCCCAAAACCATGGGGGTGGTGGGGGTTGGGCTGGCCGCCGTGAAGGCTGCTTCGGTCAAGGCTTTGAATGCCAAGCATGAAGTCGCCAAAGTGAGACAGGTTTATAGCGGTGTTTTAAGACTTCGTCCGGATCGGACAGACCTGGAAGATGACTATGTGCTGATTTTTCCGGAAAGCAAAGATGTAGAAAAAATAGCCGAAGAATATCAAAAAGATCCCAATGTTGAATCCGCTTCTCCTGTCGGCATTGTGAAGGCATTTGAAACAAATCCGAATGACCCTTATTTTGCCAATGGGAATCAATATGGGCTGACAAACATGAAATGCCCTCAGGCTTGGGATCGCACCACCGGGACAAACGAAACAATAATTGCGGTATTGGACACGGGAGTAAATTATGCGCACGAGGATTTATCAGCCAAGGTTGATGTGGCCAATGGTTGGGACTGCGTTAATGATGATAATGATCCTATGGACGATCACAGCGATGTCCACGGGACAACTGTTGCAGGGGTAATTGCCGCTTCTACTAATAATGGTAAAGGGGTGGCGGGCGTTGATTGGAACGCGACGATATTGCCCGTGAAGGTTTTAGATAGCGACGGCGAAGGTAAGATATCCGATATTTTAGAAGGCCTTGAATGGGCCATGGCAAAAAATGCCAATATTGTTAATATGAGCTTTGGTCAGCGTGGGGCAGATCCCAACCTGCGCAGCAAATGTTTGGATGCTTATAATGCCGGACTTGTCCTGGTGGCTGCTGCCGGAAATGATAACGTTGAAATCCCGTCTATTCCGGCTTCCTATAGTTTTGTTTTAGCAGTGGCCGCCGTAGACGTGAATGATAAGCTCTCAAACTGGGGGCTGCAAGGGTCTAATTATGGGAGCTGGATAGATATATGTGCCCCAGGCACTAACATTTATACAACAAGCAGTAACACCAGCAACTACGCGACTACAAGTGGCACCTCTTTAGCCTGTCCGTTTGTCTCCGGCCTAGCAGGGCTAATTAGATCCGACAATCTGACCAGGACAAACCGGCAAATTATGAATATCATTAAAACTACCGCAGAAGATATTGACGGGTTAAATCCCAGCTATGCCGGTAAACTTGGCCATGGCAGGGTCAATGCCTATGATGCCTTGTCAGGTTTGATTGCTGATATCTCCAGCCCGGCAAGCGGAGCTTATATCAGGGGACAGATAGACATATCCGGGACAGCCGGTGGGTGGGTTTTTGGCAGTTACATATTAGACTTATTAAGCAACGAGGTCTTTGTTGCCACCATTGAAAGCAAAGCTGCTTCAGTAGAAAGCGGTGTTTTGGGAAGCTGGGATACGGCAGGCCTAAATGGTGAACACAAAATTCGCCTAAGAAGTTTTTCGGCTAGCGGGGCTAATACTATAGAAGCAAGTCTGACGGTATATGTTGATAATACAACTCCGGAAGCGGGCATTACTTCTCCAGCAAGCGGAGCAACAATTGGCGGACAAGCTTTAATTATTGGGACAGCCAGTGACCAATACTTAAATAAATATCTTTTGGAATACGGTGAGGGG
>METP01000061.1:0-14694 GCA_001771365.1 candidate division WOR-1 bacterium RIFCSPLOWO2_02_FULL_46_20
ATTGCAAGGTCGTACGGAGGATCTGCTCGATACGCGGCAAGCTCTCACAGAACGAACCGTTCGGTTAGAGCAAAGCAACACAGAGCTTCTTGACAGAACACGAGAGTTGGTTGAAACACGGCAAGCAGCCCCCACGGAATGATCTGAATTGCATGCCCAGTGCAGCGAAAGCCTGCGCAAGCGAACACAGAAACTGAAGAATAATGACTGAGAACTTGCGTTGAACTAAACCGCTACGCGGTGGCAGCTTCGGCCATCTTCTCAAATCTGTGTATCAGTTTTCAATCGGCGCTCTGTATCAATTTACATCCGGCAGTGACAGGAGCTGTTGCCGGTGCCGAACTTCCATCTGGTGTTCACCTTGCCCCACGCCCTTAACGGGCTGGCAGGATGTGATACTCGGTAAGTGCTCCAGCAACCCCAGACTTGCCGCCTGATTCCAATTTCCGCATCCTTGTGATCTCTAATACGCGAGGGAGCAAGCATGAAGATGGGTCAACTGCCGAAAGTAGGTTGAATGCGTTCTGTGCCGATCACCTCAACCCCTACGTCAACTTCCACCGACCGTGTTTCTTTCCAGAGACGATCACGGACGCCAAGGGCAAGGAACGCAAGAAATACCGTTACGAGGAAATGAAAACGCCCTACGAGAAATTCAAATCCTTGCCCGAGGCCGCTCAATATCTCAAGAAGGGCATCACCTTTGCACAACTCGATGTGCAAGCCGCCAAGATGAGCGACAATGACGCCGCCTTGGCAATGAACAGCGCAAGAAAGAAGTTGTTCAAAGACATCTCTGCTTCGATCAAAAAACGAGCTTGAGAAATACAATCGGCAAGGCAAAACGAAGAAGCACCTATCAACCAGATCGAATCAGAACATAGTTCTTTTACTCAGATTCAAAAACCGGCGTTCAGACTCATTTCCGGATTGGAAAATACTTGGAGTTGACTTGATGAGCACACAAAGATTGCCGGACTTAATGGTAACATTTCTGAAGAGCAAGGCGATGCGTTTTATTTTGGTAGGCGTTGTTGGTGCGATTGTTGAGCTAGGGGTTTTTTTAGGGTTGATTAAAGTTGGGCGGGGTATATTTTTCAGCAATATAATTGCGTTTCACTGCGCATTTGCATTGTGTTTTTATTTACATTATCGCTACACACATCAAAAACCTTATGAAGGTACACGAAGTGTTGTTGGTGGTTTTGTCAAATATGCTAGCTTGATGTATGCGCAACTCATTTTAGGTTCTTTTTTGCTTTGGTTCCTCATTGATAAATTAGGCTGGGTGCCTGAGATTGCGAAAATTGTTCAAATGGGCATCGTAACTCCAGTTAGCTATGTTGTTCAAAAACTAGTTATTTTTCGGATGAATAAGAGCATATGAAAGTTCTTCTGACCGGCGCTACGGGTTTTCTCGGCGCCCAATTATTGAGTGATTTCCTGCATCGCAATTATCAAGTGCTCATAGCCAAGAGGGCGAGTACCGACTTGAATTTGCTATTTCAGCAGCATGGTAAGTTAGAAGCCTGGAACATTGAAGGGGATGAACTTGACAACCTCTATCGTGCGCACCCTGATATCGATGCAATAGTTCATGCCGCAACCGACTACGGGCGAGATGACACAAAGCCGACCACAACCTTTTGGTCCAATGAAGTATTCCCAATCAGGCTGCTTGAACTTGCGATGCAATACAACACGGCTCTGTTTATAAACATGGATACTTTTTTTAATTCCAAGGAAATGGTTTATGACTACCTTGGGGCTTACACGTTATCCAAGCGACACTTTCAGGAGTGGGGGCTACATTGCGCTAATGCTGGTCGGATACGTTTTGTCAATCTGCGGTTATTTCATTTGTATGGGCCGGGTGACGGATCACAAAAATTCGTTCCTTCCATGGTGGCACGTTGCCTAGCGGGTGAAGAAATTGATCTTTCGGATGGTACGCAGAAGCGTGACTTTATATACATCGAGGATGCAGTTTCCGCAATAACTATCGCCATGCAGGCAGAAATAGGTCAGGGAAAAGGATATCGTCATTATGATATTGGTACAGGCAGATCGATAAGTATTAGAAACTTTATGGAAAATGTACAACAGATTTGCGCAAGCGATGCAAAGTTAAATTTTGGTGCGTTGCCAACTAGAAAAGGTGAATTTAAGGATGCTTGCGCGGATTCTCAAATGTTACGGGCACTTGGATGGAGCCCAAAAGTAGCGATCGAGGCAGGCATTCAGTCAGTCATCGCTGCGGCTACAGGGCGTGGTCCGCTTGGTTCAGGTTTAGGAGATAAAGTAGTATGAACCAAAACAAAAAATTAATTTCGCTCATCATTCCGGTATTCAATGAAGAGGAAAATATTTTCCTACTCTATCAGGCTGTGATGCCAATCATCAATGCCTGTACGGATCGATATGACTTCGAATTGGTCTTTACAGACAATCACAGCATAGACAGTACCTATGAAAAACTAAGTGAATTACGTGAGCTTGATCAGCGGGTGCGCGTATTCCGCTTCTCCCGCAATTTCGGTTATCAAAAATCTATTCTTACCGGATACCTCAAAGCGCGCGGTGATGCGCTGATCCAGCTTGATTGTGATTTACAGGATCCGCCTGAACTAATTCCTGAATTTATTAAGCACTGGGAAAACGGATGCGCTGTCGTATACGGCGTGCGACGCAGCCGCAAGGAAAGCGCGATATTACACTTTTCTCGAAGATTATTTTATCGCTTAGCGGATTATCTGAGTGAAGATGATTTACCAGTTGATGTGGGAGATTTTAGGCTAATCGATAAAAAGGTAGTGGATGTCTTAAGACAGGTTGATGATGCCCAGCCATACCTGCGCGGTATGATTGCCGCAATGGGATTCAAGCAGCATGGAATTGAATATGACAGACATGAAAGAGAGCGTGGTCAAAGCAATTTCCGTTTTAAAGACTTAGTAGGGCTTGCTCTGGACGGCATTCTCAACCACTCCATTGTCCCCTTGCGGATAGCAACATTTTTTGGTATCAGCGTAACGGTGTTAACACTGATAGCCATAGCAGGCTACATAGCAGGCAAATTGCTATTGGGGATAAATTGGCCCGCAGGCTTTACTACTTTGACCGTTTTAATATTGGCTGGCATCAGTGTGAACGCACTATTTCTCGGCATTATCGGGGAGTATCTCGGGCGAATTTACCAGCAAGTGAAAAAGCGACCATTGGTTATTGTCGAGTCTACACTGGACGATCACATCGGCAACGGCTCTGGCACAGCTAACGATACAAATAGGAAATAAAATGGCTACAGCATTGTCACGATTTAACTTCTCAGCAATCGACAAAGATGTTCGTCAAAGTCTCGCATGGGCAATTATTTTGCCAGCCTTGCTTTTTATGCCCTATCTCGCGTCTAAGAATCCTCAATTTTTATTTTTTGGCGACACCGCTAATCTTTACTTCCCTCAATTCGTTGAGGGATATTACATGGCGTTGAATGGCGCGCTCTCTGGCATCGACTTCCTTACAAATAATGGGGCATCCGCCTACTTCCTACGGCCAAACATTCCCGCCTTTTACCCCCCTTACCAAATTGCTTATCATTTATTCCAATTCGAGACCATTGGCGGTTTAGCTCGCGCATTTGTATTTATTTTATATTTGCATTCTGTGCTTACAGTATATTTTTGCATGCGCTTAGGCCGAAAATATTTTCAATTGGATAACCCAACGTCCTTGCTATTTGCAATTTTCTATTTTGGAGCGATTGCTCGCCTTTCATATTTTTTACCGATTTTTTATTTTGTTGCAGCTCTATTTCCTCTGTTACTTTACTCAGCATTTCGATCAGTCGAAGAAAAAACATGGTGGCGTATATCACTGCTCACCTTTCCGTATGTAATGATTTTTCTCGCTGGCTATTTGCCCTTGGCTATAAATGCTGTAATGCTTTCCTTATTATTTGCGGCCAGTTATCTATGGTCAAATCGAACTGAAACAGGAAAACCTTTTTCTCAACAACTAATCCGGTTATTTGTTCCATTCGGCTTGGCTAGTCTCGTCGTATTTCCCATATACCTTGCAATGTTGCTGTACAACAAACTTGTGCCGGGATTGCCAGGAGGTGTATGGCAAGCAGCTCATGAGCATGCATATCAATCCAGAGATATCTTTGCTCTAATATCACCAGCATTTATGAGCAGCCGACCAGACTCCGAATGGCCGCACGTAATATTGGGACTAATTTCTGTCCTGCTGCTGGTGCTCGCATTTACTCAACGCAACAAGCTTGGCTTGACAACATTCGCGTCAAAAATAATAGGCATTTCCTTACTGATATTTTCGTTTTACCTATTACTCGCATTTGGCCAGGCTACAGGATTGCCTGACATATTTTACTTTGCCGCACCTGGTCTAGGAAAGATGCATTATTACGGGCGATACCTATTGGTTGCTTCATTCTTCTTTTTCTTGGCGGTTGCCATTTCATTCAAACATTTAGTTCAAATTCAAGCGGACCTACCTATCGGACGTTGGTTAACGGCCATTTGTGTAGCAATGATTGCTGTGCAAGGTTATATACAATTTGGAATCGCTCAACCGGTGTTTCAGCTAAGTCCGCAAATACTAGTAATCGATCTTTTGATGTTTGGTATGGTGCTGGTTTCCTTGTCGACTAAGCAGAGTTTCTATGCGTACACTGCGGTCATCAGTCTATCGTTTTTCATCCAAGCTGCTAATTTCAATTTCCCAGTTAATTCTTTTAGTTCCAGCATACCCCCACCTTATATAAATACGCTTAGTAACTCTTTTGATCGACAAGAGTTGCTTCATAAGTACTTTAAGCAATATTCAGATAAACGCTTGATAAAGTATGCGGACCTAAGTTCTAGTGTTGAGAAACTTAATGGCGTAGGGACGAACTATCCTTGGATGGTTCAAGACTCCATCAAGCTGTCTAATTATATGGGCTATGAACTGAATACTTCTGTTGATCGAGACTATATTGGACGATTTCCTTACTACGGCAGAGTCAACTTCCCATGGCTGCTAAGAACAGGTGCCGAATTCATAATTTATGAACCTGCATCAAATACATATTCCGTTGAAATAAGAGACTGGGTAGATCACGCTGTGCCAGAGCTCGATATTGGCTATGGTTATAAGGTTGCCAAGCTTCGTGATGCATCTGGATTATTAGACTACATTCCTGCAAGGAATCGCGGGGATTTTGACAATGGTATCGTGCGTGTCTCTAATGCAAATGGTTCAGCAGTTGTAACCGAGTTTGAAACAGATTTTGTAACGCATCTTAATTTTCAGGTAAGCAGTCCGTTACCTGTTTCTGTTCGCTATGAACTCTTTCCTAATAAAATGATGGCGCTGTATGTTGATGAATCTCGGATTACTCCAACACTTAACGATGGACTCCTTGAATTTACGTTACCGGCTGGTCAGCATCGGGTCGAGTACAGTTATAGAAATCGTCTACATCAATTATTCGCTATAATTTACCCAGTTTATTTCATTTTCCTCTTTTGCATTCTTGGTTGGCGCAGTTGGTTATCATTGCGCTCATTCCATAAGTTTGCAAAATCAAACGAAAGACTAAAAATATGAAAGCCGTAATTCTTGCCGGTGGGTTGGGGTCACGCATAAGTGAAGAAACCTCAACTCGACCGAAACCTATGGTAGAAATTGGTGGCAAGCCGATTTTGTGGCACATCATGAAAACTTATTCAGCTCACGGCATACATGATTTTGTTATTTGCTGCGGTTACAAGGGCTATGTAATCAAAGAATATTTTGCCAATTATTTTTTGCATATGTCTGATGTCACTTTCGATATGGCGCATAACAAGATGGAAGTGCATCAGCGCAATGCTGAGCCTTGGCGAGTAACGCTAGTGGATACCGGCGAAGATACCTTGACGGGTGGCCGTTTGAAGCGAGCGGCGGAGTACGTTAAAGATGAAGAAGCATTTTGCTTAACTTATGGCGATGGTGTCAGTGATGTCAACGTTACCGATTTGATTGCTTTCCACAAAGCTCAGAAAGTCAAAGCGACGGTAACTGCGGTTTTGCCGCCTGGCCGATTTGGTGCCCTCGAAATGCGTGGCAATAAGGTCAACAGTTTTCGAGAAAAACCCCAAGGTGATGGCGCCATGATCAATGGTGGCTTCTTTGTGCTGTCACCACAAGTGATCGACTATATTATTGACGATAAAACCATATGGGAACGTGAACCCATGGAGCGATTGGCCGAGGAAGGTGAGCTGGCCGCATTCCATCACCAAGGTTTCTGGCAGCCCATGGACACCTTGCGTGACAAGATGCATCTCGAAGAACTATGGCAAACCGGTAAGGCACCGTGGAAGGTGTGGAAGTGAATCCGATCTTTTGGAAGGGCAAGCGCGTCCTATTAACAGGCCACACGGGCTTCAAAGGAAGTTGGCTGTCGCTTTGGCTACAATCCATGGGTGCGAAGGTGGTGGGCTATGCACTTGCACCACCGACGATCCCGAGCTTGTTCGAGGTCGCAGAAGTGGGCAAGGGCATGACCAGTGTCATCGGAGATATTCGCGATTTAGCTCAACTGAAGCAAGTATTCGCCGAACACCAACCCGAGATCGTGATTCACATGGCCGCGCAGCCGCTGGTTCGATTTTCCTATATTGAGCCCGTCGATACTTATTCCACTAATGTAATGGGCACAGTGAACTTGCTCGAAGCTGTGCGCAATACAGACAGCGTTAAAGCCGTCGTGAATGTGACCACCGACAAATGTTACGAGAACCGCGAGTGGGTATGGGGCTATCGTGAGAATGAAGCGATGGGCGGATACGACCCCTATTCCAGCAGCAAAGGCTGTGCAGAACTGGTGACTGCGGCTTACCGCAACTCCTATTTCCATCCGGACAAGTATAAAATGCACGGTGTCGCCATCGCATCGGGACGTGCGGGCAACGTGATTGGTGGAGGCGATTGGGCGGATGACCGACTCATCCCCGACATCGTGCGCGCCATCACAGCAGGCGATCCTGTCCACATTCGTAACCCGCACTCTACCCGCCCTTGGCAGCATGTGCTGGAGCCGTTGTCCGGCTATCTGGTATTGGCGCAAAAGCTTTACGAGGATGGTGCGACCTATGCAGAAGGCTGGAACTTTGGTCCGAACGATGAAGATGCCAAGCCGGTGCAGTGGATCGTGGAAAAACTCACGCAGACTTGGGGCGAGGGTGCGAGCTGGGTACTGGATGGTGGCGATCATCCGCATGAAGCGCATTATCTGAAGCTGGATTGCTCCAAGGCCAAAGCACGATTGGACTGGCATCCAAGATGGCATCTAGAAGATGTATTAGGTGCGATTATTGAATGGCAGCGCGCGTATCGGGATGGGAAAGACATGCAAGCACTGACGCTGGGGCAGATTGAAATTTATTCGAAAGGAGCTCGAACATGAGTAGTGTATTACGTAAACACCTAACGGCAGATGCAAGCCATACCATTCATCTCGTTCTTCCGCCCGAAATGGGCAACGAAGTTGATGTCATCGTGTTCCCTCGATCATCGTTGAAATCGGCAGGGCAACAAGAAAGTCTAGCTATGGCTCAGCTGATGGATGAAAGCGGTTTTGCCCAAAACATTCTTAACAGTGTAGAAGAGGATTGCTGGAATGACCTTTGAAATTATACCTGGCACAATTTACAGCGCTTTTTTTCCGTTTAGTGACTTTAGTAATACAAAGAAAAGACCCGTACTGGCATTGTCCTGCATGGATGAAAACGACGATGTGCGAGTTGCCTTTATTACCAAAACGCCGGTCGATGAAACGCAGGGTTTTGCGCTTGAGCCGGCAGATTTTGCTGATGATATGCTCAAGCATAAAAGCCACATTCGTGTGGACAAGACCTTTAATTTACACATTAGAAAAATAGAGAAACCGGTTGCCCGATTGAGCAACAATGGTTACGAACGCGTACTGCGCAGGTTAGTCACATTGGATATACCGTATCTGGCTGCGCTCAAGTACCGCGACAAACCATTTCAAGCTGGCACCAGCGTCATTCCCCCTTCCGGTAAAGTGCTGGGAGCTGCCGAACTTAAAAACATGGTCGAGGCATCCTTGGATGGATGGCTCACCACTGGACGTTTCAACAAGGCATTTGAAAAACGTTTTGCTGAATTCGTCGGCGTGCCTTACGCGCTGACGACCACCTCGGGTTCATCAGCGAACTTGCTGGCATTTACTGCGCTTACTTCGCACAAGCTCGGCGCGCGTGCGCTAAAGCCTGGCGACGAAGTCATCACCGTAGCAGCGGGCTTCCCCACCACCGTAAACCCCATGTTGCAGAACGGCATGGTTCCCGTTTTCGTGGATGTGGATATCCCCACCTACAACATCGACCCGAACAAGATCGAAGCCGCAATCAGTCCAAATACCAAAGCCATCATGGTGGCGCACACCTTGGGCAACCCGTTCGATTTGGATGCGGTGATGGCCGTGGCCAAGAAACACAATCTGTGGGTTATCGAAGATTGTTGCGATGCGCTTGGCTCACGCTACAAAGGCCAGCACGTAGGCACTTTTGGCCATATTGCTACTTGCAGCTTTTACCCCGCGCATCACATCACTATGGGCGAAGGTGGCATGATCTTTACTAAAGACCGCGACCTTCGCACGATCATCGAATCCTTCAGAGATTGGGGGCGCGATTGTTACTGCGGCCCCGGCTGTGACAACACCTGTGGCAAACGCTTTAGTCAACAACTTGGCTCGCTACCACAGGGCTATGACCATAAGTACACCTACTCGCACTTGGGCTACAATCTCAAAATTACCGATATGCAAGCCGCTTGTGCATTGGCGCAGATGGATCGTTTGCCGGGATTTATTGAGGCACGCAAACACAATTTTACATTTCTCAAAGAACGCTTAAAAACGTGCGAAGAATTTCTGATATTGCCTGAAGCCACTGCAGGTAGCGAACCCTCTTGGTTCGGCTTTCCGATCACGCTACGCGAATCCGCAGGGGTTAATCGGGTTGAATTGCTGAAATATCTGGATCAGTACAAGATCGGTACACGCTTGCTATTCGCAGGAAACCTTACCCGCCAGCCGTACTTCGAAGGTCGCGCATTTCGTATCAGCGGTGAATTGACCAACACTGACAAGGTAATGAACGATACCCTGTGGATCGGTGTGTATCCGGGCTTGACTGAAGAGATGCTCAATTTCGTGGTTGAGAAAATTGAAGCGTTCTTCGGTTTAAACTTTGACTAATTGAGTAGCCACTTGGCATACATCTGATTATTTTGAACCGTTCCGATGTCATAAAAAAGTGCTAAGTCAACCAGGATTTCAATACATTGAATATCAAAATAATAAAATACTTGACGGCAAAAACAGCAGTTGATGCACTAATAACCGTAGTTACTGGCATGATTTCTTTCATCATGCGCAATCGCTATTCAGCGTTTGCTTTAGTGATGACCGCGATTTTTTACTTGCCTGCATTGAAAAATGGTTCGGTCGATGCGGGATTCCTCTATGGTGGTGATAACCTCGGTTGGTATTTTCCTGCACTGGCAAAAACACATACCCTTTTCAATTCGTTTAACTTTACAGCGATCGACTTCTCAACATTCAACGCCAGTTCTGATTTTTTTCTGAGTCCAAATTTCTTTGCTTACCATCCACTGGTAATTATCTACAGCTTGTTGGTTCCAGCGGAAACCACATCCCTTCAAGAACTTGGCCACTTCCTTGTTTTGCTGTTGGCAGTTCATTCGTTTCTCGCGGTCTATTTCTCTTTAAAATTGTTCACCCGTTTCTTTTCATTCGACTTTGGCACTGCCGCATTGATAGCCTCAGCATTCGCATTCAGCGTGCACATGGTGTTCACGATGGGACAGCCGAATTATGTTTTCATCGCATCTATAATTCCGTGGGCCACATACGCAGCTTTGTCCTATGGTGAGACGCCCAGCCTCCGGCAACTTGTATTTGCAATTCTCCCCATTATTTTTGGTTTAATGGGGGGGTACTTGCCGCTGGGTGTTGCCTGTCTGTTACTGTCAGTCATTTTAGTTGCAGCAAAGCTTCTTGTGATTGACAATACGGAGAAGCAGTTTGATGAACGAGTTCGTGCATTACTTGGTGCCTTACTGCCATTTGTCTGTGCATCGATTATCGTGGGACCATATTTATACGCTGTATATGCGTTTAATCGAGAAACTACCAGCACTGATTTTGGATCGCTTTTTTATAGCGCGCATCAGTTGGCGGAACAACCACAAAGCTTGCTGCGCCTGATTTCCTCTAACTACAACTATTTTGTTCCAGGAGGGTTCTCTGAATTCACTTTAGCTTGGGGTTTTATTGCCATTGTCATCGCCACTATCTTCCTTTCTAGCCCAAAGACAATAGACGCACTCACTCCGCAAGATTGGAAAATATTCAAGATTTCTGCTTTCATTTACTTTGCGACCGTTTTAGCCATTTATGGTGAATACAGCGTGGTAAGCGATTTGGTGTATTACCTAGTGCCGCAAGTCGGGAAAATGCATATTTATCAGCGTTTCTTGCTTCCAGCACATTTGCTTTTTGTTGTAATGGTTGCTCTTATGCTTAAAGCCGTGGTTCAAGTAAGGCCTCCGGTCGCGTTACGAGTCGTCCTGGCCTTATCTGCAGTCGCCACGCTCACAGCCGCTTACTTGGTAGGCCGAAACCCCACCTTCTCACAGGAGATTGGCCTTAATAACTATCTTGTATTCGAATTGCTTTTGGCCTTCCTTTTTGCATGTGCACTCATAGTTCCCGGTAAAAATTTCGTCTACAGTGCGGTGATAGTACTATTTTGCCTTCCTGCTCTCGATCGCATGTATGGTTTTTCCGAAGGTGGAAATACATTACAGAAACAACAAGAACGGCAAAAAATTGCTTTAGATGAAAGCGAGCGTGCACGGTTCATAACATATCTCAAGCGCTTTAGTGACAAGGCGATAATAAAATACGTGGACGTAACCCCCATGTGGACTAAAGAGGGAGTCGAGACATTCCCCAAAGTTTTTCCCTATTTCGCGTTGAAAGAACTGCCACTGTCTTCCTATGGCGGCTACACCTTCTACTTGTCAGCTAGGGCTGATTACATGCACAAAATGCCAGTAGGTGCAAATGTAACTGTAAGTCCAGATTGGGAGTATCTCAGGAACACCGGGGCAGATTTTGTTGTTGCACGCGCGTTAGACGTGCAGAATGATGCGTTAAGTGGTGTGTTTGCGAGAATAAAAAATGAAGATTTGTACAAACTACCAAATGATGTCGTTATCGTCCCTCTCCGAACCCAAGCGGAGAAAAAGCTTTCATCTGGCAATGCAATATTCGATAACGGGTATTTCAAAATTAGTGAATCAAGTGATAGTCTGGTAAATATCGCTAAAGGGAAGCCTGCTAGGCAGAGCAGCATTCTGGCGGGAGGGGATGCAATGCGGGCAGTTGATGGTAATACAGAGGGTGACTTCAATCTTGGTTCAGTTAGCCATACTGGGGTCGACACTAATGCTTGGCTTGAAATTGACTTGGGACAGTCCGAGATGATTGATAGTGTAAGAGTTTGGAATAGAACCGATGGTTCCGGAGATCGACTTCGCGATTATTGGGTTTTCATCTCAGATGCCCCGTTTTTAGCAAAGGATAGTGCTTCTGTACTTCGGGCACGACCCGCAACTTGGGGTCAGGTAAATTTCACACCTAATCCCAAAGGCACGATACAGACAGGTGGAGTGCGGGGGCGATATGTTCGCGTTCAACTAGGAGGCACTCAACCCATTGGTGAAAGCTACCTAAGCCTTGCAGAGGTGGAAGTTTTTCGTTCTGATATGTCTCAAGTCGCGACGGCTACGGTGCCACATTCCAGCGATGCATCTGACTTACAAGTTAAAAAGTTTACTACCAACAACGCGAACTATTTTCGTCTCGACTTGGAGTCGTCTGCATCGGCGACCGTACAGTACTTATTCTGGAATAATCCCAGACTTAACTATTACCTGAACGGTCAGCGCACGACTGTGGTCGAGCGGGATGGGTTGAACTTCATTAATGTACCTGCCGGTAGCAACACAATTGAGATTCGATACAGGCATTGGCCCTTAATTGTGTTCTGGGTTTTTTACACTATGTACGCGTTAGTGTTCCTGTGGATTGTGACGCCTTCCAGAGTAAGAGCTGGCGTCTGGCGAAGGCTATTCCATCGGGCAAGTGGTCGAAACCTATAGCAACATTCAATCAAGCGTTACATCGGAGCACACCTCTATATTTTATATTTGATGTTTGTGATGCCTTATGACAAAGATGAAATCAGGTGTCACAATTAACTATTTTGAGTGCCTCTATTAAGCCACATTAGTTATCGCGAATCGTTGAAGAAGCGGATGAACTTAAAATGCAGATTTGCTTGAGTATGCAATATACTATATTCGGAAGGTATCAGAGAATGAGCAATAATGAAAACAAAGTTAATGCTGCACCTCGGCTGTCAATTGTGCTGCCATGTTTTAATGAGCGGGAATCGATAAAGCAAGCGTCCGATGAGTTGTCAGCTTTACTCAAAGAAATGATTGATAAATCACTGATAGCCGAAAATTCCTACCTTTTCTTTGTCGATGATGGTAGTTCAGATGGGACATGGTCGGCGATTGAGGATTTACATAAAAACCAACAGTTATTTAAGGGTCTTAAGCTTTCTAGAAATTTTGGTCATCAGGTAGCTGTGCTTGCTGGATTAACGGCCGTTACAAAATATTGTGATGCTGCTATCTCTATCGATGCAGATTTGCAACAAGATCCACAAGCAATTATAGATTTCGTTAATGGGTACAGAAACGGCGCGGACGTTGTGCTTGGTGTTAGAAGGGATCGCGGCACAGATGGTTGGTTCAAAAAACAAACAGCATTAGGGTTTTACCATCTCATGGGGATGATGGGGGTTAAGATTATCCCCAATCATGCAGATTACCGCCTTCTTAGCAAGCGGGCATTAGAGGCGCTTGCGCTGTTTCCCGAGCCGGGAATATTTTTGCGGGCAATATGTCTTCAGTTGGGTTTTCGCGTTAGCACCATATTCTTTGATGTTAGGGAGCGGCAATATGGTCAAACTAAATACTCGTTGAAAAAAATGTTGCAACTTGCTTTGCATGGTATTACCTCCTTCAGCGTCGTACCGTTACGACTCGTTGGGATAGTGGGATTCTTACTATTCGCGTTCAGCTTGAGTATGGGATGCTACGTAGCTTGGCACGCATTGTTTGTTGGTGATACCGTACCAGGCTGGGCATCAACAACACTACCTATATATTTCATTGGTGGGGTTCAGCTTTTATGTCTTGGTGTGGTCGGCGAGTATGTAGGGCAAATATATACTACCGTAAAAAATCGTCCAAGGTGGATTTGTGAAGATAAACTGGACTAGCCCACTGTGATTAGTAAGCAGATTTGTAATTTCGTGAATTTCGAGTTTTAATTTCTGCCACGATACATAGTGGATTCAGGATGTCTCCTGACATCACAAAAATCTGAAAAATTTCGGTCATACAAGGAGATTAAGTAAGTGGGAAAAGTAGATTTTGACGATTATGCAGACGACTACGATAATATTCTCAAAGAACAGCTTCGGTTTTTTTCTGAGGATGATAAATATTTTGCTCAGTATAAAGTAAAGATTGTTCATAAATATTTAGCAACTGAACCCAAGAGAATTTTGGAGTACGGATGTGGGACAGGTAGAAATCTTCCTTTTTTTAAAGAAATATTTCCATCTGCTGAGATTTTCGGCGCAGACATATCAGTTCAAAGTATTGCTGTTGCAAAAGAGCAAAATCTATTTGCGCGATGTTATTGCCTAGACGATGAATTTATTCGGAGTTTTGGTGATTTTGATTTGATATTTGTAGCAGGTGTTTTTCACCATATTGCCCCGAACGAGAGGGTCAGAGTTTTGGAGCAAATAAACGCTCTTTTATCCAAAAGTGGCTCGTTATTTGTCTTTGAGCATAATCCATATAACCCGGTAACCCAAAAACTAGTCAGGGAGTGCCCGTTTGACGCCGACGCATCATTGTTATCCATGCCGAGAATGAGCAAATTGTTAGAGAAAACTGGTTTTACAGGCGTCCAAAAAAAATATACCCTGTTTGTTCCCCCGTCGTTTGCAGTACTTGCAAAGTTGGAAAGGTATTTAGGTTGGTTACCGTTAGGAGGTCAGTATTTTATTCAAGCAAAAAAACATACAATTCTTTAGCCGTTACACGATAGTAGGTATAGCCAATACAATATTCGGTTATGCATGTATATTTTCGTTAATGCTTATAGGCCTATCAGCAGAAGTCAGTAATGTCTTAGGGTACGCTATCGGCTTGGTAGTGTCATATATAGCCCATAAAATTTGGACATTCAAGAGTGAAGCGAGCCACAAAAAAGAGTTCCCAAAATTTTTGACCTCCGTCGTAACGGCTTACGGGCTGAATCTTTTAATGTTGGTAATTTGCGTTAGAGTATTAAGTATTAATCCATATCTATCGCAACTCATTAGTGGTGGAGTTTATGTCGTGACATCTTTCTTTTTTTTAAAATATTTCACATTCAAACCTAGGCTACAAGAGTGAGAATAGCGGCTTTATTTTGATTATCTTTTGATAAAA
>METP01000061.1:14705-17241 GCA_001771365.1 candidate division WOR-1 bacterium RIFCSPLOWO2_02_FULL_46_20
GAGCGCGTTTTATTAATGAGAAACATCACCTATTTTCGCTGGTATTCTGGCGGATATTGTAATGTAGAAACTAGGGCAAAACAGGTTAATGAATATCCTTCTTACAGGCGGGGCTGGCTACATTGGAAGCCATACATACATCGCTCTTGCCGAGGCTGGTCACACACCTGTTATCCTTGACAATTTCTCCAGCAGTCACTCTGCGGTGTTGGATCGCCTCTTGCAAATCAGCGGCAAGCAGGTGATCTGCGAGGATGGCGATATATGCGACAGGAGTTTTGTCGAAGATGTAATCAAACGATACCAGGTATCTGCAGTAATTCACTTCGCCGCCTTCAAGTCTGTTGGCGAGAGTGTATCCAACCCGCTGGCGTATTATCACAATAACCTAGGAGGCCTCATTAGCTTGCTTGAAGCTATGGATGCAACAAAATGCCGTACTCTGGTTTATTCATCCAGTGCCACTGTCTACGGAGACCCAGTATCAGTACCCATTACCGAAGACTTTCCACGTATGCACACCAACCCATATGGCCACACCAAGCTGGTGGGTGAAGATATGCTGGCTGCTCTACGCGTTGCCAACCCTGACTGGTGTATCGGTGTGTTGCGTTATTTCAATCCTGTTGGGGCGCATCCAAGCGGCCTGATCGGCGAAGACCCAAACGGCGTTCCCAGCAATCTTATGCCCTACGTTACTCAGGTGGCAGTAGGCAAGCGAGCACACCTTAATGTTTTCGGAAACAACTACCCGACACCAGACGGAACAGGAATACGCGACTACATCCATGTTGTGGATTTAGCTGAGGGGCATGTGGCGGCGCTGAGGGTGCTACAAGAACGTGGTGAGTCATTCACTGTCAATTTGGGAACAGGAAAAGGCTATAGCGTGTTGGATGTGGTTCGTGCTACCGAGCAGGTCAGTGGACAGCTAGTGCCAATACGAATGGCTCACCGCCGCCCGGGGGATGTCGCTGAGTGCTGGTCAGATCCTTCCAGCGCGCAGAAAATCCTCGGTTGGTGTGCCAAAAAATCCCTGAACGATATGTGCGCAGATGCTTGGAGATGGCAACAGCATAATCCAAACGGGTACTCTTCCTGCTGAAGCAATGAAGGCAAAATTGTGAGTGAGGATTTTCCCTAGCAAGGTGGTATAAAATAATTCAGTTTAAGTAAATCGTTTAATAGGGTAGTGAAAATGAAAAAAGCAGTGATTACCGGCATTACTGGTCAGGACGGAGCCTACTTGGCGCAACTCTTGTTAGAAAAAGGCTATACAGTTTACGGCACCTATCGCCGCACCAGCTCAGTCAATTTTTGGCGAATTCAAGAACTGGGGATTGAGCAAAATCCAAATTTGCATTTAGTGGAATATGATCTCACCGATCTGTCTTCCAGTATCCGTTTATTGCAAAGCGCAGGGGCGACGGAGGTCTATAATCTTGCCGCACAAAGCTTTGTGGGCGTGTCGTTCGATCAACCCGTGACCACCGCAGAAATCACTGGCATCGGCCCGGTGAATCTGTTGGAAGCGATTCGCATCGTTGATCCCAAGATTCGCTTTTATCAAGCCAGCACATCGGAGATGTTCGGTAAGGTGCAGGCCATTCCGCAAATCGAAGACACGCCTTTTTATCCACGCAGTCCTTACGGTGTGGCCAAGCTCTATGCACACTGGATGACGATCAATTATCGCGAGAGCTATGGAATTTTCGGCTCCAGTGGCATTCTGTTCAATCATGAAAGTCCGTTGCGCGGGCGGGAGTTCGTGACGCGCAAGATCACCGACAGCGTGGCCAAGATCAAGCTGGGCAAGCTGGATGTGCTGGAGTTGGGCAACATCGATGCGAAGCGCGACTGGGGCTTTGCCAAGGAGTATGTGGAAGGCATGTGGCGTATGCTGCAAGCCGATGAGCCAGACACTTTTGTGTTGGCTACCAACCGTACCGAGACGGTACGTGACTTCGCGCGTATGGCGTTCAAGGGGGCGGGTATTCTGGTGGAATTTGAAGGTTCGGCAGAAAACGAAACGGCTATTGATGCCAGTACGGGCAAGGTTGTGATGCGCGTCAATCCCAAGTTCTATCGTCCGGCCGAGGTGGAGTTGCTGATTGGCAACCCTGCCAAGGCAAAAGCCAAGCTGGGCTGGGAGCCGAAGACCACGCTGGAGCAGTTGTGCCAGATGATGGTGGAGGCAGATTTGCGGCGCAACGAGGCGGGGTTTAGTTTTTAGGCCCCAAAAATTCATTATTGATCCGGCCAGATAATGTTTGAAGTCCGTTCGCCTTGAGCTTGTCGAAAGGTGAATGGGCTTCGACAGACTCAGCCCGAACGGAGTTGATACTTCACCGTGCCGGATCAATAGCGAAGCGCCTGCGAGGGAATTCCACTTATTCGCCGCAAAAAACATGCGAATATATTGACCTCGCGGAGAATATCTTGCACAATCCCCGCATGAATAGCGGAAATAAATTCTATATTTGGCAACAATCAGACTGGCCGCACTGGCGCTATGATGTGCAACGCTTGGTGAGCC
>METP01000062.1 GCA_001771365.1 candidate division WOR-1 bacterium RIFCSPLOWO2_02_FULL_46_20
ATTCTCGAACATTATAGGGAACAGGCTGAATTTAACAACGCGCTATGCAGCCTGTGGAAAAATGAGTTGGCATAGGTTGGCAGGCCGGTGTCAAAAAGCTCTGGCAAACGAGACAAATCCCAATCTATCCCCTTCAGGCTAATTATAACACGTGGCCTCGAAGCATCGAGATCCATCCGCGTCTCGGTTAAAATTCCTCTTGCTTCTTGATACCTGGCTTCAATAATCGCGAGATCATCTGGATGAAACCAGCTATCAATAATAACTTGTCTGCGTTGCTCTAAACTGGCAATTGCTTTGGGTAATGCCTCTGTTGGTTGCAGGCCCCGCCTGTCATAAACCTCAAGAAAACGATAAACACCAATTACGCCAAAAGCATCCAGACAGTCCAAAACCCTTAAAGCAATTGCTTCCGGTGAATTGTCGCTGGGCCATTCATACTCATGATGGGACCGAATCATGGAGCAAATTTTGTCGGCTTCGTCGGGAGTAACTCCAACCTCATTAACAAGATACGGGCGAATTCTAAAGGCGCTCTCCCTACCGTGATCCATCGCCTGGGAATAAAACACGCCGATATCATGCAGGGCGATGGCGACTTCCAATAGCCGGGTATCAAAGCCTTGATGACAGATGACTGGAATGTTATTCAACAGGCGCAGGGAGTGGTCTTGGCGATGGGATTTGGAGTCCAGCGGAGCGCTTTTTAATAAATTGTCGAACAGGGCAAAGCTTCGACGAACAGCTGTATTAAGCCGCCCGCCAATGCGCGTATCGGCCAATGTTATGGCTCTACTTCTTTGAGTCACTGGATATAAAACAGTCATTTCAAATCAGGTTTAATTCTAGTCTCGAAGAGCGCCTGTTTACTCACTATAAATAGCTCGATTGCCGGAATTCGCGCAAAGGCCTGTCTTACTATTTCTCTTGTTGCCGGGGTAACTTGCCTCCCCAATTCAGAGTAATAATCACCCGCATATCTCATCAAGCTGTTCAATTTATCCGCAAAAACCATTTCCCTGACTTGCAGAGGGATATCATTTAAGGTGCCGATGACAGAGGTTATTGTCCCTGTATTGGGATCATCAGGATTTCTATGGGGGATATTCACCTCTATTTTGCCGGCAACGGCCTCTCCATGTCTGGAATCGATGAGATCAATAAATATCGCGAGCTCCCCTTCCGGAACAAAAGTTCCCCCTTTATGACTGGATGTTTCTACCCAGCCGTCCGCAGCTTTGGAAACATAATCTACTGCCGCACCTTTTCTGCTCTCTTGATCAAGCCAAAGATACGGTCGGGCATTTCCATTAAGGCCTGTCCCCATTTTTACCCTATAAACCATCTGCCCTTCCGGCACAAAGTAATTACCCAGGATAGCCATCTCAGCTTGATGTTGTTTATCCAGCTGACCTAATAATTCCGGGTTATCAAAAATATACCTTCTAACCAAAGCTTCTTCAGGAACAGGGTAGACAGGAAGTTCCTTTCTTAACGCCATGTGTATGCTTCTACCTTGACGGATAAGACCTTCGGATACCTGCCTAAAAATAACTCTCAATTCATCAATCCCAATGGCCTTAAGAGCGGCGACATCTTTTTGCGCGGGATCGGCGGTATTGTTAGCAATGAAATGCGCCATGGTTTCAATCGCCTGCTCCCTAATAAGCTCCCAAAGCTCTTTCCCCTCCATTGCCGCAAACGCCCGGCCTAATGCCAGAGATATGGACAGAATCGCATTCATCCCCAAGCCTGCCTTTCTCTGCATGGCATGGACCTGATCAGCGTAAGGAGCGTTAGCATCCAGCTTACCCAAAGCGATGGCCTGTTCCCTTTCTAAACCGAGCAGTTCCCTGTCAACCTTAAGCAAGCTCCCCAAGTCAATCAGGCTCCTCTTCTCAAAGGCCTTGGCCAAAACTCCATTAATATGGCTTACTGCATCCAGACAACCTTTGCCGCCATAGCGTTGGGTATTATCCCAAACCGTCAGAAGCTCCGCGTCACCAATAGCGGCGATGGATTGCCTCTTTAATCCTTTCTTAAAGCGATAAGTTCCATCAGCCGTCACGCGGAAAAGATCAGCGTGTCTGGTCGTAAGCTCCCCAGATTGGATAATACTATCAACTAAATGGATCGCCTCATCCTCCCCGGCAGAGCTGCCAAGAGGGGTTGCTCCTTTAAATCGGATAGTCCCAGAGTGACCAAGCAGGACAGTAGCCGCGGCAGTGGGAATACCGGCATTAGTTGAATCTTCTGTACCGATAACCGCTTCAATCGACAACATACTAAGCATTAAGCGGGTAAGATCGGTATCAGCCGCCCCCTCAACCAACTCGACATCCGTTTGTCCTGTCAAGGTTGTGACCAGCTCGCGTAACATCCGTTCCACTTCTTGCCTTTCAGCCCTGCTTAATTGTCGACCAGTAGTTTGAGCCAGGGCAATAATTTCAATAACCCGTCCATACTTTTGCAGCCTTTCTGTGTTTGCTCCTCCCCCGGTCTTCATGCCAAGCGCGTTAAAGGCGATAGCAATGTCTGCTTCAAAAGGATCGTTGGGGGACTTGGAGCGGTGTGAAACAACTACTTCAGCATCGTAGGCCCACGAAGTGAGCACAGCTAAAATGGTTTCCATCAAGGTCCCGATCTGGTTAGCCTTGATCAGGGTCGCGTTCATAATGCCATTTCCAGCGCAGTTTTCCACACTGCTATCTTTAGTGGTAACTAAATCGTCCCCAATAATAAGAATTTTATCGCCAAGTTCTTTCATGGCCAGAGCCCAACCAGCATGGTCTCTTTCTCCAAAACCATCTTCAATAGAAACAATCGGCACACCATCTCTTTCAATAGCTGTCTTATATAAATCAACTAACTGGTCTCTGCTCATTTCAACTTTCTCGCCGCCTCTCCAGAACAAGTACATACCCACAGAATCCGGCTGCTCATGGGCGTCACGATACGCGTTTTCCAGCTCTGACGCGGCCGGATCCAAGGCAATGGCGACATCCATCCCTGGCCTAAGACCACAGTCAGCAATCGCTTGCTTCATCATTCTCCATAGACGTTGTTCTGGAACCTTGTCTTGCGACTCCTTTTCAAGATAAGGAGCAATACCCCCCTCAAGGCCTATTCCCAAGATTCTCGCGCCAGGAATAGATTCCAAAATTTCTTTGAGACGAGTTTGTAACCTTACCGTCCACTCCTGCGCTTCTCCATAATCCTGGGCTGTAAGCGGGATAAACATTGCTTCCTGCATACTGATATTGCTTTCTGGATATTCTTTTTCAGTGTGACGCCCGCCCATGCCGCAGTTTCTATACTGCCAGGGAGCAGAAATAACTCGGCCATCAGCTAAAGTAATTGATTGCATACGGGTGGTTGACAACATGCTGCGAATGCCTGCCAATCTATCCAAAAGACTCCCTGCGGTGGCAGTTTCGGCTACCTGGGCGGCTCTTTCAGCCGCCAGCCTCTCCCTTGTCCTGAACTCATTGAGCTTGCCGCGATCAGCCAAAAAGCGGTCCAACAAGCCCACTGCTCCAGGAGCAAGAAAAAACCTGCCTATATATATTGCGGTCTCACTGCCTAAAACAAGCCCTAAGGAAATGGCCAAAGTAGCAACCGGTAAACAGGCCATCGCCATATATCCGCTCCAACGGGGACCAGCCGCTGCCACAGCTAAATTGTAAGGCGCGTCGGGGGCAAAGTTACCCCCCTCTTTTTTTACCCCTTCGAATTTTCCCCATGGAGTCTTAGCAATTATCTTCGAGTACCAGCCCACCTTTGCCAGAAAACTCTCCCCTCTCATACTATCGGCAGCTTTTTGTGACGCATCGTTTAACGCGGTCAATTTAGCGGCTGTCACATAATGGCCCAATTCGTGAATGGCAATACCAGCATGCCAGGAAAGATAAAGAATGGCGCTAGAAATTACTGTTTCAGCGCTTAAAAACACAAATTCTAATGTTTCGAGTTTTCCGCTAATAGACTCTGGTAAACTCAACAACGAGGAAATAAAAGCGGCATGGAAAGAAACCAACTTATGGTTGGCGATAACATGTGATCTTTCTAAATAGCCGGCAGGTTCCGCTGTCAGAGAACCGGGAAGCAGAGAAGTCTCTAATGTAGAATAAGAATCGAGCAGCGCGCTATAGCTTTCAAACCCAAGATCGACCGCCGCCCCTTTCAGGGCGCTGCCAGCTTCCCACGAATTAAACCCCAAACTCAAAGCTAACAAGCCGGATGTATGAGAAAGCTCTCCGGCTAGAGTTCCTAAAGTTCGGTTCCTCGCCATCCTTGCTACCAATGGTTGCAGCAGCCAATCGGCGGCTCGATTAACGCCTCTCCCAATTCTTGTTCCGGTCATTGTCATTCCTACCATTTTTAATTTCCCCTTTTTTACTTAATAAAAAACCCCGGCTTTGGGCCAGGGCTTCGAACGAGTCTCTGTTTACTAAAATAGTGTCGGCATCTTTTTTGGAAAATTTCACTCTATTTTGAAATTAATGAAATTTATCGAATCCCTATGCCTGTCTTCCTTAAGGCAGCGGCAATGACTTTGTGCGGTTTATGCAAAGGATCAGGATCAAGGTCCCAAAATCTTCTCAAATTAATTATTTGTTCAAGAGTCAGTCCAGCCAAGCGCTCACTCCCTATGCGCCGCGCCAAATTTTCGATAAAATCGTCTCTTTCTATTCTCAAGGTTTCCGGTTGGTCAGGTCTCTTCTCTGGCACCCTGGAAATTTCCAGGTACTGTTTGGCTTTGATTACTTCTTCCCGCAAGAAGGACTGCTCTGCTTCAGCAAAACCATCAAGGAATTCTTTTAGCCCAGCATCTCCTGCTTCCTGCTGAACTGCCAGCACTAATCTGCCCAAAATAAAGGTTCCAAAACTCCTGCTGTTTGGCTCGTTTTTTATCAATATTAAACGGACCAAAGCAATCTTATTATCTTTTGACAGCGTTTTAAACATATTAAGACGCAGCAAATGCTTGCCTACATCAGTGGCAGCAAAAAAATCAGTTACCTCTTCGAATCGGGATTCAAACCAGGCATTAACAATTTGGCTAACCTTGTCCTGTCTATCGATAAAGCTTAAAAAACTAATTGCGTTGGTTAACCCGGCTAAGCTGGTTATTTCTTCGGCATCAGTACGCAAAACAATGCCCATATAAACCTCAAAATCACTTTTTGCTTCCTGCGAAAGTTCAGAAGGCAGGGCAATGGCTTCCCCGACATAAAGCGCCCCCTCTTCACTAGAAAGGGCAATTGCGTCTCCCTCCTCAATTTCAAAAATCTTCCCGGATACCGGCAAGCTAATCTTGTCATCTTTTATAACTATCTTTTGCCCGTTAAAATCCTTAACATCAATAATAACCGGCAAGCCGTGGTTTCTCGCCAGAGTAGAAGCATGTATGCCGGTTTGACTAAGGCTGATAATCCCATCAACTTCTATTCCGGTGCTTACATCTCCCGGTCTAAAGAGCTCTTTAATCAGGATAACCTTCTCACCTTTGGCTTTGGCTGCCAGAGCTGCTTCATTGGAAAAATAAGCCTTACCACACACATCAAATTTTGAAAGGATAGAAGTGCCCCTTGCAACCATAGTCAGGCGATCCTTGCTTACAATCTCATCAGCATATAACTGCCTTACATGAAAAGGCTCAATCAGCTCTAAGACCTGGGCGGCAGAAATCTTTCCATCAAGATACTTTTGTACTGTATAAGCAAGAACTACCGGTCCGTTTAAAACTGCTGGATTGGCCTGGAGCAGAGCCAACACACCTCTTTGCACTGTTAATTCAACCCTAACAGGAGAACCAAATATATCCTGCAAAAACATCAACGCCGGTTTATTTGCAACAATCTCAGCCGGCGGCACTTGCCCGCTATCTTCAGCCAGGCGCAAAGTCCTGATTATCGCGCTACTGGGCATCTCTCCCGTCATTACATCTTCACCAAAGCTATTTTCCGCAATTACCAGCTGCGGACATCCTCCTCTCTTTGGGTCAAGGCTAAAAAAGACTCCAGAATAAGAACCCTCCCCTGCCTTACCGACTATCATTTCTTGAATAATAATAGAAAAATTGGGGGTTCGCGGTTTTCTGGACAAGCTTCTAATTGTTTCTAAATTAGAGCGGTATGCACCGCTAATCCGGCCAATAAAATGTCCCAAATGTGAATCAGGGCGGCAAAAAGTTACAAATCTGCTAGCGCTAGCAATGCCTAATAATTTTTCTAAAAGAGCAGCTTTCCTTTCAAGCGTCTGTGGATATGGGGTCGCCACCCGCTGAAGCCAGGGTCGATATTGCTGCGGATCGCTGTCTAAAATAAGCGTCATAAGATTATGAATAAAAATATCTGTGGCAACTTCCTCTCCGTAAAAAGAGACCAAAGTAGGAAAAGTTGTTTGAGTAACTCCCATGTTGGCATAAGACGGCAAAACCCCGGGCAGATTTTCTCCCGGCCCTGACCGGATAGAAAATAAAAGCGGGCTGTGTGAATCGTTAAATTTTTTCTGCGTTAACCACTCTAATAGCTTCAAAGCATGATCAAAAATTTTATTCCAATTGATTGCGAAAACTTCTCGAAAAGAACTTTTGATAATAACAAACGCAGGAATTGGATAACCCAAACGATGAAGCCGCAACAAGTTTAATCCTTTATTGCTAATATCCGCCTCACTAAATTCCTCCGCCGTAGTAAACGGGACAACATATTGGCCAAATTCATCAGGTATCTCTGGCGGCTGCGCGAACCTTTCCTCCAACAAAGCCAGGTCAGCATTTTGTCTCCTCTTAAGAAAAGCTTGCGCTTCATCACTGCCACCTCTTGCCGCAAGAATTTGTTTTAAGTGTTCTGCCGCCTCGAATGATTTTAAATCAGCCAGATGTAAAATGTCTGTGCCTCTCACTTCCATCGGCTCCGCTGACTCACTGTGTTGAACTCTAAGAGGAAAATTTACGGCAGGTCGTATGAAACCATGCGGCAGGGAAACTCTTTTCTCGAGACGCTGCTTCATTATTTTTTGAGGAATATAAGATTGGATAATACGGGGAGTTTGCGTTCCCATTAGATTTTTCTCCTACCCCACTATCTAACACTTCTAACGGAAATTTCACTAAATCTTGAGGGTTGAGTCTATGAGTTGTCTGGTATAGGGATCTCGGGGCGCAGAAAATATTTCCGCAGTATTATTTTCCTCCACAATTTTCCCATCTTTCATAACCATGACCCTGTCACACATAAAACCGATCACCGACAAATCGTGGGCAATAAAGAGATAGGTCAGATTTAATTGGAGTTTGATCTCTTTTAGCAGCTTAAGGATATCAACCTGGATAGAGACATCGAGGGACGAAACTGGCTCGTCAAGGATTAAGAATTTTGGATTTGAAGCTAAAGCCCTGGCAATCCCCACCCTCTGCCGCTCCCCACCGGAGAGCTCATGCGGAAAACGGCTGGAGTGCTCTTTAGATAGCTTAACCAAACCTAAAAGTTCAGCCACCCTGGCTGTGATATTTTCCTTTGGCAGGAGCTTATGAATCAAAATCGGCTCGCCAATTGCCTCACCAATCTTGATGCGCGGATTGAGTGAGCTTTGCGGGTCCTGAAACACGATTTGGCACTCGCGGCGGATATCCCCTACACTATTATAGACAATAGAACCAGAAGTAGGTTCAATCAGCTTGAGGATCAATCGTGCCAGCGTAGTCTTGCCAGAACCGGACTCTCCTACTAAGCCCAGACTCTCCCCTTGCCTAATAGAAAAAGAAAGGTTATCAACGGCTACGGCAGTTCCAAAAGATTTAGTTAAATTTCTAACCTCCAGCATACTAGAGGATATACTATCAGAAGAGGTAGAATTTTGCTACTGACAGCGCGCCAGAGAGGCTGTTTTTAAAAGCGGAAAGCAGAAATTTGTTGCGTGGGGTAAAGTCCAATTTTGCCTCAACCAGTTGTTCCAGCTTGATAAGCTGCGCCCTGGCCTCATCAGAATTTTCATGGATCAGATCGGCAATCTCTTTGATCACCTTATCTTCCAGATCACGCAGGTAATCAAGCCGACCAAGTTCTTCGATCTCGCGCAATATTTCTTTATAGTTATCGATCTTAAATCGATTGACGGGATTCATGATCCTCCCTCCTATTATATAATCGACAGATTTAGGGGAAAATTTCAGCTAGAAGGTTACAGGCAGGCTAAGATTAAAGGTTGTCCCCATGCCAGGCAGGCTGCTAACAGAGATGGATCCCTTGTGCTCGTCAATAATTTTCTTGGAAATAGCCAGGCCAAGCCCGGTGCCCGATTCTTTGGTTGAAAAGAATGGGTCAAAAATATTTTTTATTTGGTCTTTGGGAATACCGGGACCTGTATCTTTTATATATACCTTTATCTCTTCCGCACTATCACTGGTGGTCACCGACAGATTGCCGCCTTTATCCCCCATGGCCTGCACAGCATTGGAAATAAGGTTCATAAAAACCTGGATTAAACGATTGGCGTCTATATTGGCTTTCTTGGCGTGTCCATAAGTCGTCTTAACTTCGATTTTGTTTTTGCGGATTTCAAAAACCAGTAAAGCCAGAGCCCTATCCAGCACATCTTTGATATCACCAGGCTTTAACATTAAAGGCTTATTCCTGGAATAATCAAGTAAACCTTCAATAATAAGCTGCATGCGCTGGATTTCAGGATATAGCATCTTGTTGACCGATTCTTTAAACTCCTGATCATCCCATTTCAGAGGCATAATCTGAGCTATGGTGCTCAGGTAAGTGAGCGGCCCTTTTAATTCGTGAGCCACGCCAGCGGTTGTCTTCCCAATAGCCGCCAGTTTTTCCGAACGCAACACTATTTCCTGGTTTTTCTTTAATTCCTCAAAAATAAAGGCATACTCAATGCCAACTGTTGCCTGATCGGCAAAGGTTTTAAGAAATTCTTTATCATCAACGGAGAAAGACTGTCCGGAAATTTTGTCACCCAGGCAAATAATAGCCAGCAGCGTCGGTCTTTTAAAATATTGGGTTTCAGTTATGCTGGGAATCACCAGGACGGCTTTGAGCTTTTTCATTTCTTCCGCAATAGACCCGGGGAGATTGGCTTCATGCAGAGAAATTCCCTGTTTACGGCTTAATAATTCTTTGAGTAGCGGAGAATCTTCCGGGATAGAATAGCCCGCCAGCTCTGCCGCCTGATTTTCCCCAGCCCGAACCGTATAGACATGCTCTCCCCTATCCAGCACCAGGACCGATGCTCCATTAAGTTTCATAAACTTATTGAGCAAGTAAGGAGCCAGGTGCGCAAAGTAATCGAGGTCAGTCTTTGGTTGCGTCAAAGCATGGGTAAAATTACTGATGATCCGCTGGTAACTATAACTTTCGCGAAAAAAAATCTTGTCAACCAGATTTTGGATTATATTACTCAAAGGCTGAAAAATAAAAGCGATTAAAAAAATTCCAGCTATACCGACCCAAACAGAGGAGTAACCGGTCAGGCCGCGAAACAACTGACCTCCTGCGAGAATTAACGACACAAAAATGCCGCTAATTAATGCCGTCAGTAGCGCGTACAGTACTCCTCGTTTAATAACCACGGCTTTTCACCTGCCTATATTGAGAAGTTTCGCATAAAGACTGTAATAAATCAATGGTTTACCCTTAATTCCTGGACACGATGATTCCCGGTATCTACTACAAAAAGCTGCCCGGCTTTGCTGCCCAGACAAATACCGCTGGGGCCGTTAAATTCTCCCGGGGCTGAACCCTTTTCCCCAAAGGCCAGCAAAAAATCACCGTTTACATTAAAAATCTGGATGCGATTATTCCCCGTATCGGACACATAGATAAATTTGTCGTCAACCGCCACCCCCAAAGGCATATAAAATTCTCCCTCCCCGTCTCCTATCCGGCCAAATGCGCTTAGCGGCAAATAATTTATGTCTAATTTTTGGATCCGGTTGTTACTCGTATCAGCCACGTAGATATAGCGGTTTATATCTACGGCAATGTCACTAGGATTATCAAAAAATCCCAGACCATAACCAAAGCCTCCAACATCCTTGAGGAATTCACCCTTATCATTATAGAGAAGAAGGCGATCGTTCCCCGTATCTGCAATATATAAATTACCTAAAACGTCAACGTCCAGGCCGGCCGGATCATTTATTGTTTTATACTTAATCTCGTCAGTCGCGACATCCGTTATATAGTTTCCGCGAATATCAAAAAGCTGGATGCGGTCATTATCTTTTTCGGAAACGTAAATGCGATAATTAAAATCAACGGCAATCCCAACCGGGGCGTTTAATTTGCCGCTTTGGCTGCCAAACCCGCCAAATTGATCGACAAACTTACCCTCTTCATCCAATCTCTGAATACGATTATTACCTGTATCGGTAACAAACACATTACCCAGGCCGGTTTCCAGATTTCCTTTAAGGCCAACGTCAATATCATGAGGATAATAGAACTGGCGGTCACCTGAGCCGGGTAAGCCGAACTCGCGGACAAACTCCACTGCGGGCGGGGTAGTTACGGCAAGCGGCGGGGGTTCCCCCATGGCAATGGCAAACTGAAAACTTAAAACGTAAAACGCAAAACTAAAAGTTAAAAGATTTTTCATCCTATCAATTCCCTTATCTTCGCCGGTATATTGTCGCTCTTCAGCAAGGTTTCACCGATCAACACTCCATCCACCCCCACCTGCTGCAAAACCAAAACATCCTCTTTTGTCTTGATCCCGCTTTCGCTGATTATTATTCGCTTCTTTAGCTCGGGAATTTCACTCATTATGCGGACAGTATTTTGCAGATCAATTTCTAAGGTATCCAGATCACGATTATTGATCCCAATAATTTTAGCGCCCGCCCGCAAAGCCCTCCTGGCTTCTTCCGCGCTATGCGTTTCAACCAGGGTCTGCATCCCCAGGCTCTCTGTTAATTCAATTAATTTGACGAGCTCAGCATTTTTTAACACTCTGACAATCAACAAAAGCGCGTCCGCGCCGGCAATTCTCGATTCATAGATCTGGGTTTCATCCAGGATAAAATCTTTGCGTAGGATTGGCACAGTAGTTGAATCCTTGGCTGCCTTGATATGACCAAGCTTACCCTGGAAATACTTCCCATCGGTCAAGACAGAAATGGCGGAAGCTCCACCCTCTTCATAAACTTTGCCCAGGGTTGTTGGATTATAGTCTTGTTTGATAAGGCCAGCGGAAGGTGAAGCCTTTTTGATTTCAGCAATCAGTGAAAATTTACCCTTTTTCAGGAAAGCGCGAGCCTGGGACAATTCTTCTACCAATTTGAGCGGATCTTTACCGGCAAAACGCTCTTTGAGAGCGTCAATTTCCTGGCGTTTATTGAGGATAATCTCGTCCAAGATCATTACAGATAATATACCTTAAATCAAAAAGGAGGTCAATCAGAGCAAAGTGATTTAACTGGACAATTTTCGCAGGCCGGCTTGGGCTTACAATAATTCTTGCCCAACGCCACAATCAGCGCATGATATTCTTGGTATAGTTTTAAGTTTCTTGGCAGATCATTTTCAAAAATCTTTTTAATCTCATGATAATCTTTAGTTTTGATTAATCCCAGCCGATTAAAAATGCGGACAGTATACGCGTCAACCACAAAACTCTTTTTGCCCAATGCATAGCAAAGAATAGAATCAGCCGTCTCCGGCCCAATCCCCCAAATCCCCAAAAGTTCCCGCCTCAATTCCCCCAGCCCCCAGCCCCCAACCCCCGGTACTCCCCCATTTTTTAACAACCACCCGCAAAATATCTTCAATTTTTTTGTTTTAGCTCGGAAGTAGCCGGAAGGTTTTATCCAACACTCTACGTTCGACGCTTTACTTTCCACCATCTTCTGCGGATTAAGCGCTTGCGCCTGTTTTAGATTATTAATCGCCCTCTCAACATTCCCCCAATTAGTATTTTGCGTCAAAATCGCCCCAACCATGATTTCAAACGGAGTCTCACCCGGCCACCAGTGTTGTCGGCCGAAGTGTTTAAGGAGTTTCTTATGGATATTGATTAATCGACTCTGCATGGGCACATCACTCAGCTAAGATCTCCTGCCTGAGCTTCTCCATCATCTGCATATAGAAGCGCAGGTTATGGATAGTCAAAAGCTGCAGGCTTAAAATCTCCCGCGCCCAGAAAAGGTGGCGGATATAGGCCTTGGTAAAATTGCGACAGGCGTAACAATCACATCCTGGATCAATCGGGTTAAAATCTTTTTCAAATTTTTTCTGGCGCAGGTTGACTGCGCCGTCATAAGTTAAAAACGCCCCATGCCGGGCTAAACGAGTCGGGATCACGCAGTCAAAGATGTCCGCTCCAAGCTTTACCGCGCCTAAAATATCAGCCGGAAAGCCCACGCCCAGCAAATGCCGCGGTTTGTCTTCAGGAAGGACACCTGTGACAACCTCCAGCATCGCCAACATCTCATTCCGCGGCTCGCCAACTGACAATCCGCCAATGCCATAGCCTGGGAAATCTATTTCCGCAATCTCCTCTGCCGATTCCCTCCTCAAATCCTTGTATGTTCCGCCTTGTATAATTCCGAATAGAACCCTCACCCCCTCCCCGACTTCGTCGGGGGTGAGGGCTTTTTTCGACTCCCTGGCCCAGACCGTGGTCCTCTCCACCGCCTTCTTAACCAGCTTCTTGTCGCATGGATACGCCACACACTCGTCCAATGGCATCATAATGTCTGAATCAAACTTTGTTTGAATCTCAAGAACACTTTTTGGAGTTAAAAAGTACTTGGTGCCATCGACATGGGAGGTAAACTCCACCCCATCTTCCGTCACCTTCCGCATATGGGCCAAAGAGAAGACTTGAAATCCGCCTGAATCAGTTAAAATCGGCTTATCCCAGTTTATAAATTTGTGAAGTCCGCCGGCTTCTTTAATTAAATCCGGTCCTGGACGAAGCAAAAGATGATAGGTATTAGCCAGTATAATTTGGGCGCCTATTTCATTCAAGTCACGCGGCGACATAGCCTTTACCGCGCCCTGGGTGCCGATAGCCAAAAAAGCCGGGGTATCAATTACGCCATGAGCGGTCTGGATTTTACCAACACGGGCCCTGGATGTTTTTGATTTTTTAAGGATTTCGAACTTGAAGGGCGCCATAGATTAATTATATCACAGGATCAACATAGCGTCTCCAAAGGAGTAGAAGCGGTAGTTTTGCTTGATGGCTTCCTGGTAGGCCCGCATGATAAAATCTCTGCCGGCAAAAATTGACTTGGCTCCCAGCCCTTCCTGGGCAAAGGCAGAAACCAGCATGATTAAAGTCGAACGCGGCCAGTGGAAATTGGTGATTATGGCATCGACAACCTTAAACCTATAACCGGGGGTAATAAACAAGCCCGTTTCTCCGCTTATGCGCTTGTTTATTTTCCAATCTTTGACCGAAGCTGATTCCAGCGCCCGCACCGTTGTCGTGCCGACGGCAATTACTCTCCTGGCCGCTTGGAGCGCCTCGATTGTCTCCTGTGGAATGTCATAATATTCCAGGTGCATCTCATGGTCCTCCAATCTTTCGGTGCGCACCGGCAAAAATGTGGCCAGCCCGGTATGAAGAGTTAAATAAGCAATTTTAATACCTTTGACAATAAGTTTTTCTAAGAGCTCTGAAGTAAAATGCAGGCCTGCGGTTGGCGCCGCCGAAGCTCCTTCTTTACTGGCATAAATAGTTTGGTAGCGCGACAGCAAATTATCTTTGGGACTAATATAGGGAGGCAACGGTAGCTTCCCCAGTTTGTGGATAATATACCAAAAATCAGCGGCCGACTCAAATTCAACAATCTGCTCGCCACTCTCAAGTTTTTCTAAGACCTTTCCTTTGAGCATCCCTTTGCGAAAACTTATTTCAGAACCAACATTTAAACGCTTGCCCGGCCTCACCAGACACTTCCATATTTGCCGATTTTCATCTTTACCCTGTTTTCTAACCAACAGAACTTCCACTTTTGCCCCACCGTTAACTTTCTCTCCCACCAAATTTGCTGGAATCACCTTGGTGTCATTTAGGACCAAGAGATCTCCCGGACCAAGATAATCAACAATGTCGTAAAAATGATTGTGTTTAAAATTTTGGTCCGCGCGACCTATAACCATAAGTCGTGACTGATCGCGCTCCTTTGCCGGCTCCTGGGCAATTAATCCTTCGGGAAGCTCATAATTAAAATCAGAAGTTTTCATGCTATAATACCCGTCACGGGGCGTGGCCCAGTTTGGTCTAAGGCGCTACCTTGGGGTGGTAGAGATCGCTGGTTCGAATCCA
>METP01000063.1:0-6456 GCA_001771365.1 candidate division WOR-1 bacterium RIFCSPLOWO2_02_FULL_46_20
AGCTACGCTTAAGTTGCTCCAGCTTAAATCAAGGGTAGAAGCAACCTTGTGCCAAGAACCGCCAGGTACATTTTGATATAGCGACGGAGAATAACTGCCAGAAGTCGTGGTTAGGTTAAAAAAGGAACCAAGCGGATAGCCGCCCGCATAACTTGTGCCGGCTGTTGGCAAGCTTGTGCCGCTGGGAATCGTCTGGGCAGCAGAGAATGTTCCGGATATTTTGTTGGCAGAAATACCAGCAGTATCAATCTTTGCGTCAGTAACTGCCCCATCTTTTAACTTTAATGTTCCAACTGACTCGGCAGCAAGCTGTAAGGTGCCTATGGCTAAATTGGCAATCTGGCCGGTAGTAATTTGACCGCTCATTTCTTCCAAAGGTACCAGTGGGCCTTCTGGGCCTATTGGTCCAATCGCTCCATCAATTCCAGGTAATCCTTGTAGTCCTTGTGGGCCTGCTGCTCCCTGAAGGCCCCTCAATCCTTCTGGGCCTATTGATCCAATCGCCCCATCTAATCCTGCAGGTCCAGTCGGGCCTTGTGGCCCTGCCGGTCCAGCCGGGCCAGCCACCGCATAGTCACTGATATTATCTATCGTCACATTACCTGCCTGTAAGGCAAATATCCCCCTGGCAGTTGTTTCTGAAAGCAAAATACTTGTCGCGCTACTAATACGACTATCTGTCCAGTCTTGCGTTGCAAAGGAATAACCAGCTAAATCAGCCGAAGTCAAAAAAGTCGGTGGATTAGTAATTGAAGCCCAACTTATAGAGTCCCCAACTCTCATATACCCTGTTAAATCAGGGAAAGGAGGAGGATTTAGAATAACACTTTCTGCCTGAGTAATTCGCTCACCTAAGCTAGTCAAATCTGTCCGCATAGTGCCTGTTAAGTCCGCTAACCAATCAGGCGCTTGCGGCATAGTAAAAAGCGGCGCCGGTCCCGTCCCCTCCCCCACATGAAGAAACTTTGTATGCGTGGTCGCACGGACATGCGTCTCGGCCTCCACAGTAAGCATGCCACTCATAGTATCACCAGTTTTTTTGACAAATTCTTCACCACTACCTAATTGCCTTGCAAAGAAAGCAAAGGGGACAGCATGGAGAGGTTGCGCGCCCACTTCAGAACCATCAACAAAGATATACACATAAATATGACCGTCAGTTCTTTGGGTTGGGCCGGTAGCACCGTCAACAAAAAGTGACGTAAAATCTAAAACTGCATTAAAGACCCCGTCTTCATTGGTAAGATTATTCGCGCCCGACCAAGCTGGAACAACAATTTTATTCTCGCCTATTTTAAAGGTTAAAGATTTGCCGGCCGCAGGTTGCCCTGCAGTTTGCGTTACCCTCCCTTGAATTGATATAGTCATTGGCACAGGACCATCCCCTTCTGCTCCCCACGCCACCGCGCCCATAACCAACAACAAACAACTAACAACAAACAACAACCTCTTTGTTTTTTTTAGCATTTTTCGACAACCTCCTTAATTAATATAAACATATAAAAAAATTCAACCCCTTCGGCTGGATTTATACAAATCACAATCTCTAAACAAATATCTCGCGGTATTTTTCACGTACATTTTCATATCTAATTATACCTGCTTCGGATTAATTGTCAACAAAATGTTGACCTGAATATTAAGGTTGCCTTTATCTGCCAGCTCTGATAAAATGACCAACAGTCTTGTGGTAATACGAAGAATATCGAGTAAAGAGATCAGAAATAGCGCCGATCCGGGCCGGATACAGGAGGCTCCGCCAATCGGTATCGCGCCGGTGCTGCGCTCTTCCTGGAGGTTTGCCCAAAACATGGCCGAACGATTTAATAGGGAACTGACGCAGGATCGCCTGAAAGATCTTTTAAAAAAACTGGCAAAGAGATTTGTATAGATTATGATCAGTAGAAAAGAAGTTGAAGACCGCATCGTTAGGATCCTGCGCGAAGAATATCTCAAACATTCAAACGAAACCCTGGAAAAATACGAGCCGCAAATAAAATCGACCGTGCGCTGGTATGTTTCGTCGCTCCCCCGCCATATTGCCGGCTCCGAAGCCCATGATCTGGAAGCCGAAGCCAAAATGGCTTTTTTGGATTGTTTAAAGACCTGGGATCCGCGACGAGGCGAGCTCTGGTCTTATGTTTCGGTCAGGTTAAAAGGCGCCATGCAAGATTATTTACGCAAACGCGGGGGAGACCCGGTCGCCGGCATCTACGAGCACATTATTGCTTCCGCTAATGTTTATATGGCTTTTAACAAAAAATCAATTGCCCACGAAGAAATAGATAAAACCCTGCATCTTGATTCGGCCATGAAAGATTTTGAAGAAAAAGAAAAGGCGGTCATTGAAAAGTATTACAAAGAAGACAAGACTTTTAAAGAGATCGGCGCAGAAATTGGTTTATCCGAATCACAAGTCAGCCGCATCTGCAAAGACGCGACGGTAAAACTCAAAAAAGCCCTCCGCGAATAACAATGGTGCGCGCTACTGGGATCTCCCGATGACATTAATACCTCAAATAATGTAATATCGGGATCCCGACGATTCCATTATTATTCAAAGCAATTAATGACCGTCGGGAGAACCAGTGACCCCTTGCCTGTCAAGTCCCGATGGAGTCAACTCATCAATGGGCGCTAGAGGGATCGAACCTCTGACCCCTTGCCTGTCAAGCAAGTACTCTAACCAGCTGAGCTAAGCGCCCATTGATGAATACCTTACCATCGGGATCCCGACTTTCCATTATAATACTTATTAATGTCGTCGGGACAAGTACTCTAACCAGCTGAGCTAAGCGCGCATATTTTCAAGGCGCGAGCCGGAATCGAACCGGCGTAAACGATTTTGCAGACCGCTGCCTAGCCACTCGGCCATCGCGCCAAAAAAGCGGGTGATGGGGGTCGAACCCACGACATTCTGCTTGGGAAGCAGACATTCTACCACTGAATTACACCCGCACTTCTTCGCTAAAGCTTCGAAGCGCTATTCGAAACATAGCGAGAAAACATATTATATCACAAAAGGACGTTGAAATCAGCCGCGCAAATTGCTAAACTGCTTTCTATGTTTGTCTTAATCACTTTTTGCCTCATTTATCTTTATCTTTTTACAGCGGTAATCCTGCCCTATTGGCGTTTTGACCAATTCCAATTTTGGGACGCGGCAGGCCACTACTTCGCGGCATGGTTTCAAAGAAATCATCTTTTTCCCAATTTTTCGGGGTGGAACCCGTTTTTCTTTGGCGGCTACCCCCAGGGAACATTTTACGGGCCGCTTTATCACTACGCGATCGCGCTTTTGAGCTTCCCCCTTGGTTTGCCGCTGGCTTTTAAATTTGTTACCGCGGCGAGCGTGGCAGCTCTGCCTCCGGCAATTTATTATTTGGCCAGGAAACTAAAATTCGAGCCTGCCGAATCGGCGGCAATTGCCGCGCTGGCCATGGTTCCGGTGGCCGGGTTGGCGCTGGCCAACGGGGGCACCCTCTTTTCACAATTTACGGTTGGCCTGGGGGCCCACGCGATGGCTTTGCCCTTATTCTTATTTTATTTCGGCAAGCTTAAGGAACAATCTGATTACCTCAACGAAGGCAAGCTCAAACAAATATCCGTAACCAATTTGTTGTTGCTCACCTTAATAGCCTGGGCCATAGTTTTGTCTCATTTTGTCGTTGCTTTGGCCGCGGCCATTGTCGCTTTGGTTTTGACTCTCAATACTTTTAACCGCGGCATGCTGTCTTTCGCCGCCAGGCATCTGCTTTTAGTTTTTTTTCTGAGCAGCTTTTTTTTGCTGCCTTTGGCCTTTTACGGCAAATTAACCGACAATGCCGGCACCATTCTTTCGATGGGTTTTTTCCTGACTATCCCCTCTTTTTTCCTTATCCTGCTTGGCGGCGCGGCGAGCATAATTGACCGGGAAAGCCGATTTAACCAGACTTTTTTCACGTTCATGGCAATTTTCGCTATTATGGTTTTTATGGATTTTGGACAAATCGGCTTCCCCATGCACGCTTACCGCTTTATCATCTTTTTTCTGCTTTTGGCCTGGATGCTGCCGGTTAAATTAATTTTTAACCGGCTTGAGAACCGGGCTTTAAAAACAGTTTTCTTTGCCTGCTTTATTGTTTTACTGGGCTGGCAGATGGCGGTAATGATTGGCAATAACCCGCGCGCCGAGATAAACAACAATCGTCTTTTTATTTATGAAAACCGTTCTGTGCCGTATTATTCCAAGATTGACCTTGGCAAACTGGACGGCCGGCTAATGGTGCTTGAGTCGCAAGACCCGCTGGCGCCTCGCGCCCTGGAACATTTACTGGCTCACTCTACCGGCAACTACCTTTTAAAAGGCCTTTTCGCGGAATCCTCGGCCAACGCCGGTTACGTCAATTCATTATACGCGAAGTTGTTTAATGTGCTTTACAGCCCGGGCGAGGCGCCCAAAAATCAAGCGGCGGCGCTTTGGCTGCGCTTGTCAAACTTAAACAAACTCCTGACGCTTTTTCAGGTAAATTACCTGCTAAGCGAAGCGCCCATAAAAAAACTTTCCCTGGTTAAGCGCGTGCCAATTCGCAGTGACCGGGCCGATTTTTATTTGTTTAAATTGGCCGAGACAAAAATAGCCGAGCCTTTATTGTATCAGCCTTATTACACTGATAGGAACAACTGGAAACCCGCGGTGGCCCGGTGGTTTGAAAGTCCCGATCCAAAAATATTGGTACAAGCGGCCGATTTACCTTTGACCGTTGCCGCGCCAAAAGATACGCTGAAAATTGTCGCAGACAAACAGGCTTCGGGAAAATTAAAACTTCTCGTGCGGGCGAATAAAAACATCCCCATTTTTATCAGGATCGCTTATTCTCCGCGCTGGCACGCTTATGTTGATGGAAAACCGGTGAAAATTTACCAGGCTGCCCCGTCTTTTATGTTAATTTACGGGCGAGGAGACATTGTCCTGGAGTATAAATCCGCCTGGGTTGATTGGACAGGCAAAGCACTGACTTTTTTGGGACTCTTCTGGCTCGGGCTGGAAATGCTTTGGGTAGAACAAAAGAAAAATGGAGGATAATAATTTAAGAAAGTTAATCAAAATTATCCTGGCTGTTAAGGCTTGTATTTTTTTGGTTATCTTGATTGGACATTACCTTTTCCCGTTTAATTATTATTCACATCTTATCAACTTCAATTACCCCAGTAACGCCGCCATTAATCTGGGAACAGGGTTTAAGACCTGGGACGCACAGCACTACATTTTTTTGGCCGAAAAGGGCTACGCGCCCCATCAAATGAGCAACGCTTTCTCCCCCCTGTTCCCTTGCTTAATCGGCCTGGGTCGAATATTTTTGGGAGGAAATTCTTTAGTGGCGGGGTTATTCTTGTCCAATTTGTTTTCTTTCACGGCTATAATCTTTTTTTATCTTTTCGTTAAAAAAATGTTCGATGCCCCCGCCGCCCTGGCTGCGTCGATACTTTTCCTGTCTTTCCCAACCAGTTTTTTCTTGGGCCTGGTTTATTCCGAATCGCTGTTTATCATGCTGGTCATGATTTTCTTCTATTGTTTATACCAAAACAAAGTTTGGCCTGTTCTCATTACCGGCTGGCTCCTGCCTTTGACAAGGCCGCAAGGAATTTTGCTCTTAGTTCCGGTGTTGATTCGGGCGTTTCCAATCAGGCCAAACAGCCAAAAAAAAATATTTTTGGCCGCGCCAGTGATGCTGCTGGGCGGGTTTGCCAGTTATCTTTTTTTTATGAAGTATTATACTGGTGATTATTTTTCAGGCCTGGCGGCACAGCAATATTTTGTTTCAGGATATTCAATAGGGAACATGGCTGCCCTCCCCGCCTGGTTTGTCCGTAATTTCACCGCCGCTTTGCGCTTTCACGGCTTTACCAACAGCCTTATTGACCGTTCTTTTTTTGTCGTTTTTATTTTGCTGCTGTATCCCATTTTTAGAAAACTTGATAAAACGCTGTTTGTTTATGCTTTAGTTATGGCGCTGGTGCCGGTGCTGGCCGGAAGTTTTATGTCGTACACGCGCTATTTGCTGCCAGTGTTTCCGATTTTCATGGTCCTGGCCGTTTTGTTGAAAGAAAAATACTTATACCTGGCTATTCCCATGTTCGTTGTGCAAATCCTTTGCCTGTTAGCGCACAGCTTAAATTTTTGGATTGCCCGCTTGACAAATTTTCTGGGTGTGGTATAAATACGGTTTGATTTGTAAATATTTCTACAGGAGGCGGTTGGGATGGTAAAAAAAGGCGCGTTGTTGGCGTTGCTTATTGCGGCAGGGGGCTTCTTTATTTATAGTTGCGGACAAGCGGTCAACGAAGGAACCACAACTATTCCTTCGACTGTTAGCTCCATTTCCGGCCTGGTCTTGGTCCCGGCTTCTTCCGCTACCGGTTTGGGTTCAGCTGCCATTTCATCAGTTAAAGCGCTGGCAACAAGCAGCAGCGATG
>METP01000063.1:6484-23442 GCA_001771365.1 candidate division WOR-1 bacterium RIFCSPLOWO2_02_FULL_46_20
GGAGCATCGGTTGAAGTCTGCGACGCGGCAACCGGCAATATTGTGACCGGCATTGCCACCGTTACCGCGGACAGCACGGGAACTTTTACAATTGAAGTCCCGTCCAACGTAACCTTGCCGGACGAAGTTTATTTCCGGTGCACCAAAACTTCTGGCAGCAAAACAGCGATTGTGAACGCGATGTATTCGAAGAGCAATTTAGCGGCCGGTTCACGGGCAGAAATCAACGCGGGAACCACTCTGGCATATTCAAAAGTCAAAGACTTAATGGCCTCGAAGGTGGGTGATTTACTCTCACAGGCGACTCTGCCTGAAGCCAAGAAAGCGGAGTTAATGGCGCAGATCAAGGTGATTTTTGAAAGCGTGTTCGCTTCGGTTGGCACAATTTCTCAATCAAATATTCCCAATTTGGTGGTTTCGGGCACGGGCCTGTCAGTGGCAGAAAAAGAGAAGAAGTTGTTTCAAAATGTTTCCGGGGTGCTCGCGAATGAATTTGTCGCTCCTTCAGGCTGGGACGCAACCAGCGCCGCCTTTGAAAATTTAGCGACTGAAACTTTGGTGGGCGGGACCCTGCCAGCCGGAGTAAAAATCCAGACTGACATCTGGCCCAACTGGACAGGCTTCCCAACCGGCTTAACTTTACCTCCCTCTGCCAGTTTCATTGGATCAGCGTATGGAGGAGCCAGTTTTATCCCGTCTTATTACTATGATAAGTTCCCTACCGGCGCTTATTTTGGCGCGAGTTTCGCTTTGCCTACCGGGGTAATTTTGCCTTCTGGTGTTCAGTTGGGGACAGCGTTTAATCTCCCCTCTTATTTTGCCGCCAAACTTCCTGTAGACGCTTATCTTTACAGTGGCTGCAATCTCCCCACCGGGGCACTAATCCCCAAAAATGCTGGTTATGGAAGCGGGTTTGTCATGCCTTCTTTTGTCTCGCTTCAATCGGGAAATATTATTCCTTCCTATGTCTCTTTCCAACCCGGCTTATTAATTCCCACTGGAATTTCATTCCAAACCGGCTTTATCATGCCCACAGGAATGTCTTACCAAACCGGCTTTATCATGCCCACGGGAATGTCTTACCAAACCGGCTTTGTCATGCCCACGGGACTTTCTTACCAATCAGGGTTTGTCATGCCTTCGAACGTTTCACTACAGTCAGGTTTCGTAATTCCCTCCGGGATATCTTTACAGCCAGGGTTTATCATTGGCAGTGGCGTTTCTTTCCAATCCGGTGTTGTAATCGGTTCAGGAGTATCGTTTGGATCTGGGGCTGTTATTCCATCCGGAGTTTCCATGCAATCCGGTGTTATAATCGGGTCTGGCGCGATAATCGATTCCGGCGCTACCGTTCCCTCCGGAGTTTCCATGCAATCCGGTGCTGTAGTCGGGTCTGGCGCGATAATCGATTCCGGCGCGTATGTTCCCTCCGGTGTATCATATGGTTCTGGTTATAGTGGTTACAGTGGTTATAGCGGGATGTACTAAATTCAATTAAATAATTGAATAAAACGCATTCGCTTATAATTCCTGCTTATAATGAGAGAGAACGGCTTCCTCGGACTCTTCGGGAAGCCGTTCTTTATTTAAAGCGGCGAAAAGATGATTATGAGATTATTGTTGTTTCCGATGGCAGCTCGGACGGAACCGATGCAATCGTAGAAAATTTTTCTCGGCAAGAACAAAATATCAAATTATTGGCAAACGGAAAAAACCTGGGCAAAGGTTACAGCGTGCAAAAGGGTATGCTGGCCGCGAAAGGCGATTACATCCTTTTTATGGATGCCGATAATTCAACTCCAATTTCCGAATTGGATAAGCTTGGCCCATATCTGGAAAACTACGATGTGGTAATCGGTTCGCGCGCGCTGCCCCGGTCTAATATCGTAAAAAGACAAGCCCGGTTGCGTGAATCCACGGGTAAGTTATTCAATTTTTTTATTCAACTTTTGTTATTGCCCGGCATTAAGGACTCCCAATGCGGCTTTAAGCTGTTCAAAAGAGAAGCGGGGCTTGATATTTTCAAAAGAGCAAGCGTCAAACGCTTCTGTTTTGACGTGGAAATCCTTTGTCTGGCCAGACAGCTGGGATATAAAATTGCTGAGGTGCCGGTAACCTGGGTGAATTCAAAGCCATCTAAAGTTTCGTTTTTTAAAGACGCTCCGAATATCCTTTTTGATTTCGCGCGACTGATCTGGCGCTATGCTTTTAGGCGCACGCCGCAAATTGATCTCACCCGAACAGCCCCTTAATTCGCCCTTCTTCTTGTATTTATGCTATAATTAGCTATAAGATGCCCATTCAAGAAAAGTGCCGGATCCTGGAACATCAGCAGATTGCTCCCCATTATTTCCAATTAACCCTTGCTTCAGCCCATGTTTCAGCCAATGCCAAACCAGGCCAATTTGTTCAAGTCAGATGCTCTGAGAAATACGACCCCCTGCTCCACCGGCCGCTTTCAATCCACAGAATTTCTAAAAAAGAAAAAAGCTTTGCCCTACTATATGAAGTAGTTGGCAAAGGGACCGAGCTGTTATCACAAGCCAAAGTTGGCGCAGAGCTGGATGTTTTAGGGCCATTGGGCAATGGGTTCTCAATTGATAAAAACATACAGACCGCAATTCTGGTCGGTGGCGGAATGGGGATTGCTCCACTACTCTCTTTGGTTGATAAGTTAAAAAGTGAAAACGTTAAAACAATTTATGCCCTGATTGGCGGTAAAACAAAAAACAGCCTTCTTTGCGTAAAAGATTTCAAAAAATTGACCGCTCAAGTCCTGCTGGCAACAGACGACGGCAGTTGCGGCGAAAAAGGCTTGGTTTCTGACACCTTATCAAACATGCTGGATAAGATTCAGGGAACTATTTATGCTTGCGGACCCAGGGCCATGCTTAAAGCAGTGGCAAAAATCTCTGCTAAAAATAAACTCAACTGCCAGGTCTTAATGGAAGCCAGAATGGCCTGCGGCATTGGCACTTGCTTGGGCTGCGTGATTAAAACCAAAGCTGGCTATAAAAAAGTTTGCGATGATGGCCCGGTTTTTGACTCAAAGGAGATTATATGGCAAAGCTAGAGTGTGAAATAGCCGGTATCAAGATGAAAAATCCCGTGATGGTGGCGTCGGGAACATTTGGCTACGGGGAAGAGGTTTCGAAATTCGTTGACCTCGACAAACTCGGAGCAATTGTCACCAAAACAATAACTTTGGAACCCCGAGAAGGTAATCCTCCGCCAAGAATTGTGGAAACTGCCTCCGGCATGCTTAATTCAATCGGCCTGCAAAACAAAGGAATCAAAGATTTTATAGAACACCGCCTCCCTTTTCTGGCAAAATTCAAAACTCCCGTAATTGCCAATATTGCCGGAGATTCGGCATCGGAATACGCAAAATTGGCAAAAATGCTTAATGAAGAATCGGCCATCAAAGGGATCGAGCTTAATATCTCCTGCCCCAACGTGACCAAAGGGGGTATGTTTTTCTGTTTCGACCCAAAGGCCACAGCAGAGCTTGTCAAAACAGTAAGAAAAGAAACCAGCCTGCCATTGATCGTCAAGCTATCTCCCAATGTAACCGATATAACGTTAATTGCCAAAGAAGCGGAAGCCGCCGGAGCCGACGCTATTTCATTAATTAATACGCTGCTGGGAATGTCGATTGATATAGAAAAGAAAACTTTTAGCCTGGCGAACAAAACCGGAGGTCTGTCCGGCCCGGCTATCAAGCCTGTGGCACTCAGAATGGTTTATCAAGTCGCTCAAGCAGTTAAAATTCCGGTAATTGGCATTGGCGGGATTATGACCGGTAATGACGCGATTGAATTTTTCCTGGCCGGAGCTTCGGCTATCCAGGTGGGCACAGCTAATTTTGTTGACACACAAGCGCCAATCAGGATTGTTAAAGAGATCAAAGATTATCTCAAGGCACAGAAAATAGCAAACTACCTGGACTTACTTCTTCTCCTTAAATAACTCGACCTGTTCTTCCAGCCTCTTGGTTGCGGCCTTAACAAAACTGGCGAAAATCGGATGCGGTCTGGTGGGCCGGGATTTAAACTCCGGATGATATTGAGTGGCCAAAAACCAGGGATGGCTGGGAATCTCCACCACTTCAACTAAATTCGCTTTCTGATATATTCCGGAAAAAACCATGCCAGCTGCTTCGAGCTGTTGCCTGAAAACATTATTTAATTCGTAACGATGGCGGTGGCGTTCGTCAACCTTTTCTTTTTTATAAATTTTAGCCAGCAGCGTGTCTTTTTTGATTTTACAGGGATATGCGCCCAGACGCATGGTCCCGCCCTTACCAGCAACATTTTTTTGCTCGGGGATAAGATCGATCACTGGATATTTGGTCGCTGGTTCAAATTCCGAAGAATGGGCACCTTTCAGCTTGCAAACATTTCTGGCAAATTCAATGACCGCGCATTGCATGCCTAAACATAATCCTAGAAAAGGAATATTATTTTCACGGGCAAATTTGATGGCTTTAATCTTGCCCTCCACTCCCCTGGCCCCAAAACCACCAGGAACCACCACCCCATGCAGCTCCCTGAAAATCGGCTCAATATCTTCGGCTTCTTCAAGACAGTCAGAATTGATCCAGACAAACTCGATTTTTGTCCGGTTAGCCAGGCCGCCATGCTTTAACGACTCTACAATACTGATATAGGCGTCTTCCAACTCAGTATATTTTCCGACAATGGCGATTTTAACTGTCTTTTCTGGATTTTTTGAGTCTTCGATAAGCTGCACCCATTCGCTTAAATCACACTTTTTAATGGGCAGATCAAGGTATTTGACAATAATATCATCAACCTGTTCCCTTTCCAGCGCCAGGGGAACCTCATAAAGCCTGGGCGCATCAGCCAGCCCGATGACCGCCTCTTCAGCCACGTCGCAAAACAGGCAAATTTTATCTTTTAATTCCTTGCTCACGGGCCGGGTTGAGCGGCAAATAATAATATCAGGCTGGATGCCGATCTCGCGCAGCTTCATGACGCTGTGCTGGGTTGGCTTGGTCTTAAATTCATGGGTTGTTTCAAGAAAAGGAACTAAGGTTACATGCACATTTATGCAGTTGGTACGGCCAACATCTTTGCGGAACTGACGGATTGCTTCAAAAAACGGCAGGGCCTCAATATCACCCACTGTGCCGCCAATCTCACAAATGACCACGTCAAAACCCTTAAGCGCGTGGATGTGGTTCTTAATCTCATTGGTGATATGGGGAACAACCTGGACGGTCCGGCCCAAATAATCACCGCGCCGCTCTTTGGTAATGACCGACCAGTAAACCATGCCGGTCGTAACATTACTAGATCTGGTCAGGTTAACATCAATAAATCTCTCGTAATGCCCCAGATCCAGATCGGTTTCTGCCCCGTCTTCCGTGACAAAAACTTCTCCGTGTTGATAAGGATTCATGGTGCCTGGATCCACATTGATGTAGGGGTCTAACTTTTGAATAGTGACACTTATACCGCGAGATTTAAGCAGCCTACCCAGCGACGCAGCTGTAATCCCTTTGCCCAAAGAGCTAACCACTCCGCCGGTGATAAATATATACTTTGTCATCCTCCTACAGCCTCCTCACCGATAATATTCGGCAGCCTGGTAATTTTCACCCTGGTAATCCTGCGCCGCAACACCCGTTCAACACTAATTTTATGGTTTTCAAACTTAACCGTGCCGCCAACCGAGGGGGCCCTGCCCAGCTGGCCAAAGACAAAACCTCCGATCGTATCATATTTCTTCTCCGGCAAATTAAGCTGTAAGCGGTCGTTCAAATCCTTGAGCGACAATCTGCCGTCGACGATAAAACTGCCGTCGTCAAGCTTATCGACCATGCGTTCCTCGCGCTCAAACTCATCATGAATCTCTCCGACAATTTCTTCGATTAGATCTTCCAGCGTCACCACTCCCGAGGTCATGCCAAACTCGTCAACAATAACCGCCAGATGGGTCCTGGCCGCCTGCATTTCATGTAAAAGCTCCGAAACTTTTTTTGTTTCCGGTATAATAATTACCGGGCGGAGAAAATCACGCAACCCTTTCTCTTGTTCAAATTTCAGCAAATCCTTGGCATAGATCAAGCCAATAACGTTATCCAGGTTGCCTTCATAGATCGGGATGCGGGAATGCCCGCTGTCTAAAATAATATTTTTTATCTCGTCGATCGTTCTATTGGGTTCGGCCGCCGTAATATCCGGCCGCGGAGTCATGACTTCGCGCGCCACCGTTTCCCCAAATTCAAAGATAGAAGTAATCATCTCCCTCTCTTCCCGCTCGATCACCCCTTCACTCTCCCCCGCGGTTAGGATCAACCGGATCTCTTCTTCGGTAATAAAAGGGCCCTTCTCCGGCGCTTTGCCGCCAAAAATGAAAATAAAAGGCCAGCAGAAAAAACCAATTAGATAGGCAACGGGACGCAAGAGGATCTGCAGGCCAATAATAATCGGCGCTACCCAAAGTGATAATCTCTCCGCGTTACGCAAAGCCACCGTTTTTGGCGTGATTTCTCCAAAAACTAAGATCAATAACGTCATAATACCGGTCGCGATTCCCACAGCCAGGCCGACATGCCCCAATCCCCGCGCTTCCACAAAACCTATACTTATTGAAGTCGCGATCGCCGCCGCCGCGATAGTAACCAGGTTATTACCGATTAAAATAATAGCCAAAAAGTCGCTGGGTCTCTTTTTTAAGCGTTGCACCAGTTTAGCGCCGGCCAGTTGTTGCTCCACCATGCGGCTCACCCGAATATGCGACAGGCTGGTCAACGCGGTCTCCGCGGCGGAAAAGATCGCCGAAAGCGTAAGCAGACCGATTAATAAAACAATTTTTTCCATTTTATAACCACCTCGAAATTAAGATTATGACGCTAATGATCACCACTCCGACCGCGGCCAGGAGCACCGCGGCCGCCGCCACATTCTTCGCTAAAGCCGCTTCTTTTCTGCGTTCAGGAGAGAGGATGTTGACCAATTCTTCAATGGCTGTATTAATCAGCTCCATGACAATCACCCCAAAAACAGCTAAAACCAATATTGCCAGCTCAATTAAACCAACCTTAGCCCAGGCCGCAAAAGAGATTACGGTCAGGCCAATAATAAAATGTATCAACAAATTACGCTGGGTTTGCAGCGCGTATTTTGCCCCGGCCCCGGCATAGCTAAAGCTTTTTATAAGTTTCTTCGGCATGGCGCATCTCCTTTCCATGATCATAATCCAGCAAATGTAAAACCCCATGAATAACCAGTCGTTTCAATTCTGCCGCGCAAGCAACACCAAATCGTTTGGCGTTTTTTTTAGCCATCTCTGTTGATATGGCGATATCCCCCAGAATCCCCTCTTCGCCCATGGGAAAAGCCAGGACATCGGTAGCTTTATCTTTTTTTCTAAACTTATGATTCAGTTTTCTCATTTCAGAATTATCAATTAAGATCAGGTTAATCATACCCCGTTTTTTCTCTTGCCGCAAAATCGTATTTATCAGACTGCCAAACTTCACAACAACTTAATGTCGGCTCCCAAGCCGGACAATTTCCCTTTTAGATTTTCATAGCCGCGCTCGATGTGATGATCGCGATCTTCAATTGTCGTCTCCCCCCTGGCCGCTAAGCCGGCAACAATTAATGCCGCGCCAGCCCTGAGATCGGACACTTTTACCGGAGCGCTGGAAAGGACACCAACGCCATTAACAATCGCGCTTTGGCCTTCCAATTTAATTTCCGCGCCCATACGATTAAGTTCGGGCACATGCATAAAACGATTTTCGAAAACAGTTTCGGTAACAACCGAGGTCCCCCTGGCCAAACAAAGCAAACTTGTAAACTGCGACTGCATGTCGGTCGGAAAACCGGGATACGGCATAGTTTTTATGTCTGTCGCTCGTAGCCCATTAATAGCCGAAACCCTGACCTCATCATTTTTAATCTGAATCTTAACTCCGGCCTCCTGAAGTTTTCTGGTCGTAGCTTCAATAAATTCCGGCTGAATGCCTTTGACCAGCACATCTCCCTTGGTTATGGCCGCCGCTGTCATATAAGTACCGGCTTCGATTCTATCGGCAATAATTTTATATTCTAGTGGGGAAAGTTGCGTCACCCCTCTGATCCTTATTTCCTCGGTTCCCGCCCCGGAGACTCTCCCTCCGGCTTTGTTAAGAAAGTTGGCCAAATCCACTATTTCCGGCTCCTGCGCCGCATTTTCGATTATTGTTTCACCCTCAGCCAGGGTCGCGGCCATCATAATTGATTCGGTTGCCCCTACGGAAGGAAAATCAAGATAAACTTTTCCTCCTTTAAGTTTGCTGGCACTCACGATAACAAAACCGTGCTCCATTTTAACTGTCGCCCCCAACACTTCCAATCCCTTAATATGCAAATTCACCGGGCGGGAACCAATAGCACAACCACCCGGCAGAGGGATCTTGGCCAGCCCTTTTCTAGCTAAAATCGGGCCGATGACAAAAAAGGAGGCTCGCATCTTGGTAACCAGCTCATACGGGGCGACATGTTTTACGTTGTCATTCCAAACCTCAACCGTGTTTGGCTGCGAACCGGAATATTCCGCTCTGATGCCCAAAGCTCGCAGAACACGAATAAAAGTTATGACATCCAAAAGGTTTGGCACATTGCGTATCGTTATCTTGCCCGGAACCAGGATGGTGGCGGCCAGGATAGCCAGGGCCGCATTCTTGGCCCCTGATATCTGCACTTCGCCTTCTAACCTTTTATTTCCATTGATCAGTATCTTTCTCATCGCTTAACAATAAACTCCCGCGGCTTCTTTCCGGCCAAACCAAAATAATAGCAGATAGCTTGAACTATTCTCCCGGCAGCTCTACCGTCACCATATGGATTAACGGCTTTTGACATCTTAGCATAAGCGGAGTAACTTACAAGCAAAAGATCCGCCTCCCGATAAATCAAATCTTCGTTCATCCCTACCAGTTTTACCGTACCAAAAGCCACCGCTTCCGGCCGTTCTGTTTTTTCCCGCAATAGCAGAACCGGCTTACCCAGTGAAGGGGCCTCTTCCTGCACCCCGCCTGAATCCGTTAATATAATGTACGAGGCTTTAAGCAAATGCACAAACGGTTCATAATCCAGCGGCTCAATTAAATGGACATTGCCAACCTTGCCCAAAAGCTTGCGGATTGGCTGTCTGACCTCCGGATTTTTGTGCACCGGGATAACGATCTCAATATCCTTATGTTGTTTGGCTAAACGGGCAATGGCCTTACATATATTTACGATGGGTTTCCCAAAGCTTTCCCGGCGATGAGCGGTGACTAAAACCAGTTTTTTTGTCAGATCGATCTTGAGCCCGGCACCAGATAAGACAAACCGTCTTTGCGCCACGGTTAACAAAGCATCAATAACAGAATTGCCGGTTAAATAGATCGAATTTCTGGTAACTTTTTCAGCCAACAAATTATTGACCGAGGTAGTAGTCGGGGCAAAATGCAAATCGGCCAAAGAGCTGATAAACGTACGGTTTATCTCCTCCGGAAAAGGGCGCCATTTATCAAAAGTACGCAACCCGGCCTCAACATGGCCTAAAGGTATCTTGTGGTAATAGGCCATTAACCCGGCGGAAAAAGCGGTGGAAGTATCTCCCTGCACCAAAACCATATCCGGTTTTTCTTGTTGGACGATCTTCTCAATTCCCCGCAGCGAATTTGCCGTGATATCGGCAAGGCTTTGCCCCTTTTTCATAATACCCAGATCGTAATGCGGCTTTATCTTGAATATTTTTAAGACCTGATCCAGCATCTCTTTATGCTGGCCGGTTACCACAATAAGCGGCCTTAGTTTATCCGCCTGTTTTTCCAGCTCCGAGATAATCGGCGCCATCTTAATGGCCTCGGGACGGGTGCCGAAAACGAACATGATTTTCTTTTTAATTATTTTTTTCATCTTTGCAAGGTCATGACTAATGAGATAAAGCTTAAGAGAAAGCAGACAATGTAAATCGCCAGCACGGCTTCCCGCTGGTTAAACCCCGCCCTCAGGAGCATGTGATGAATATGCTTATTATCCGCCTCAAAAGGATGTTTCCCGCTACTCAACCGCCGGCCAATAGCAAATAAAGTGTCAAAAATTGGCACTCCCAGTATAAGGACCGGAATAATTAAGGCTACCACCAAAGTAGTCTTGAGCACGCCTATCACCGATGAGCTGCCTAAAATAAATCCCAGGAACAGGGAACCAGAATCACCCAAAAAAATTGAAGCGGGGAAAAAGTTATAACGCAAAAATCCCAGCGCGGCGCCAAACAAAGCCAGCATTAAAATAGCCGCGCCCAGCTGATGGGTCCTGAGCGCCACAAAAAACAAAGTGATGGAAGAAATCGCCGTCACGCCGGCAGCCAAACCATCTAATCCGTCAATCAGGTTAATCGCGTTAGTCATACCCACTATCCAAAGCAGGGTTAAGGGAATGCTCCACAACCCAATTACCCAAAGGCCGTTAAATGGATTGGAAATAAAATTAATCTCCACCCCAAAGTAAATTACAACAGCAGCAGCAATAATTTGCCAGATAAGCTTGGTGGTTGCCCTTAGGCCCCTAACATCATCTACCAGGCCAACAAGCATCATGATCGTCCCGGCTAAAAGTATCCCCACACCCGCACTATAATTTAATTTACTGCCATAGAAATTAGCCAAAGAATACGCACCAGCAACCGCGCTAATAAATCCCAGATAAATGGCCAGGCCGCCCAAGCGAGGAATGGGCAAAAGATGGACTTTGCGGTCGCCAGGCAAGTCTATTGCCTTTATTTTTGAGGCAAAAGCTTTGACTACTGGAGTGGATAAGTAGGTAACAAAAAACGCCACTAAAAAGGTCAGGAGATATAAATGCATTACGGAATGTTATTATAACACACGCCCCACCCTTGTTCAAAACGAATACTTATGATTAAACTTTTCTGCGCAATAAAGAATCTTGGCTCACCGGAAAATCAGCCGGCACAAAAACCTGAAGCTCATTATGGGCTTCGGAGATTATGGCATTATCGTCTTGGCGGATATTTTGGACCTTAAAATTCCTGACGGCCTCAACTTTTGGGTCAATTATCTCTAATTCATCACCAACCGCAAAATAATTACGGACTTTTATTTCCAGTTCTTGCGTTTTGGGGTCATAATTTTTAATTACCCCGACAAACGTGTAGTTGCGCACATAAGCGCCGCGCCCTGCATTTTCAGCGTCATCTTCACCCAGATAAAACCCGGTTGTATAATTGCGATGGGAAACGTTTTCCAGCTCTTTTTTCCAATCAGTGTTATAGTTGGTCGAGTCTAAGGCTTGCCGGTAAATCTTTGTCACTAAAGCAACGTAATACGGTGACTTCATGCGGCCTTCTATCTTAAAAGAATCCACTCCAGCCTTGATCAACTCTGGAATATGTTCAATCAGGCACAGGTCCTTGGAATTCATCACATAGGTGCCGCGAGCATCTTCTTTAATTAGAAACTCTTCATCTGGCCGGGTAACTTCTTTTAAACGATACTCCCAGCGGCAGGGTTGAGTACATTCTCCCCGATTGGCGCTCTTACCGGTCAAATGTTTGGACAATAAACAGCGGCCGGAATATGACATGCACATGGCGCCGTGGACAAAAAGCTCAATTTCCATGCCCGGAACGTTTTCTTTGATTTTTTTTACCTGGGACAAACTTAATTCCCTTCCCAGGACAACTCGTTCAATCCCCCGCTCCCGCCAAAATTTGACTGCTGCGGTGTTGAGTGTGTTGGCCTGAGTACTTAAGTGAATTTTAATTCTTTCTTTTTGGACAAGAGAAATCAATCCTGGATCAGAGATAATAACCGCGTCAATACCAAGTTTTTTTGCCTGCTCAAGATATTTGGACATTCCTGCCAAATCATCATCAAAAGCAAAAATGTTCATCGCCAGGTAAACTTTAACCTTATGTTGGTGGGCAAAAGTCAGTCCTTGCTCGAGTGCCTCGAGATCAAACGCCGTTTGTTGCGTGCGCAGTGAATATGGCCCGGCTCCGACATACACAGCGTCCGCGCCAAAGCGTACTGCGGTTTGCAGCTTTTCCAGGTCACCGGCCGGAGCCAATAATTCTGGTTTTCTGGTCATAAATTGATTATAGCACAGGAATAGTTTATAATTTACCCACTATGAAAAATATGTTTTTGTGGGTGTTAATTTATACTTTAATTCTGGCGTTCAGCCAGATATTGATTAAAATGGGATTGTCTAATTCCAGTGGATTAAGCTTAAGGACGCACAAAGAGCTGGTTCCATTTTTAGCCGGCCTGATAAAAAGTCCGTTGCTGATTCTGGGCGTTACCTTAATGGCTTCATCGTTTATTTTATGGATCTATATTCTTTCCTGGTTTAAATTAAGCGTTGTTTTTCCCCTGACTGCCATGACTTATATTTTTGTGGCTTTTTTTGCTCACTTTATACTTGGGGAAACCCTGGCTCTTTTAAATTACTGCGGCGTAGCTTTTATCGCGGCGGGGATGTTCTTTCTGCTATTAAAATAGCCCCACGGGGAATTCCCCGAAAGAAACTACTACGGCAACAGTATATTATCCCAAGTTGATAAGAGCTATCGGGGCTAACTGGCTGGCAACCACTCGTTGCTTTTTTACTTGATACATTATAATATTACATCACTCACCCATGGCCAAAGAGCGAAAATATCAGAATAATGAGGTTTTAATCGCCAATAAGCAGCTGGGGAAACCCGCGCTCCATGACCCCGTCATTATCTCCCGCCTATTTAAGCGTATTACTAACCGAACCTTAAAAAATATCCGGCCGGACAAGCGCCGGGTAATCACGCGCCCTTTCCGCCCCGCCAGCGAAAACCACACGACAAATATCGTCAACCGCATCCTGACGCTTGATGAACCTAGGGTCAAAGCCCTGCTCAAGCAAACACTTAAAGAGTTTGCCCATCGCCATAAAGATATCCAAGCTGTTCTCTCCAAAAATTACCAGCACATCGAAAGCTATATCAAGGCTCCGCAGGCGTTATCAGAGGAAAGAAAGCTCTTGCTCGGCGCCTGTTTCACGATGGAATACTCGATCGAATCCGCCGCCCTTTTTAATCCTTCTGTTGTTATCTATCCTAAACAGAACCAGATGAAGAAGGGGCAAACCCGCGTTATTTTTAGTTTCCGCGCGACCGGCGAAGGACATATCTCCTCGATCGTTTTCCGCAGCGCCATTATTGACAAAGATAATTCGATCTTCCTGGAGCCGGTCAGCCCATATCTAGGCACACCCGAGGTCGTCTTGAACAGGACCTACGACCGAGAGCTTTTTAAAGCCAAACTTGAAGAGATGGGCCAGTTCAGTGAAGTTGACAAAGCGATCTACCAGCACCTGGTAACCAGATTCACGCCGGAGGAAATGGGCCAGGCAATCTATGCAGTCCGCGGCAGCAACATCTTTACTGCCGCCGATATGGATGACACCGTCGTTCACATCAAATGGCTGGCGGAATCAAATTACGAGGTCTTTTTCCCGCACGGACAGTTGATCTCGGAAAGGGTCATTTTTCCTCTATCGCAAAATGAAAGCAACGGAGTAGAAGACGCACGCTTTGTCCGGTTTGTTGATGACGATGGCAGCGTAACTTACTACGCAACCTATACCGCCTATAACGGTCGGGAAATATTGCCGCAATTGATCGAAACACAAGACTTCCACCATTTTAAGATCTCGACGCTGAACGGCCCCATGGCGCGCAATAAGGGGATGGCCCTTTTCCCGCGCAAGATCAACGGACGATATGCCATGATCACCCGAACCGACGGGGAAAATCTCTATTTAAGTTATTCTAATAATATCCATTTCTGGTTCGAAGGGGCAAAGATCGAAGCGCCAGAAAATCCTTGGGAACTGATTCAGATCGGCAATTGCGGCTCACCGCTCGAAACTAAAAAGGGGTGGCTCCTCTTAACGCACGGGGTGGGTCCGATGCGTAAATACTGCATCGGCGTTTCTCTTTTGGATCTTAAAGATCCTGCGAAAATAATCGGGCGGCTGGAAGAGCCGCTCTTGGCGCCGCGGGAAGAGGAACGCGAGGGTTATGTCCCCAACGTGGTCTACAGCTGCGGTTCTATTATCCTCAACGGCGAACTGATCATCCCTTACGCCATTTCCGACTCGGATTCACATGTGGCCAGCATCCCGGTGGACGAACTGCTGGAAAAACTGCTGAAGAAGGGCAAATGAGACAGGAACAGGCGGGTGTTGAAAAACTATTAAGATTAATTCAATCTGTTCCAAGTCCTAAAGCTGAGCCGACCAAACTCTGGCTGGCAAAAGTCGGCTACGAAAGAATTCAGGAAATATTAAACCCAAAAAAGGCACTGAAGCATCTAAAGCCAACATCCCTCCCCTAATTCACAAAATTAGGTAAAAATGATATGCTTTTAATCGGTTCGACAGGTTCGGATTGAAGAACCTTTGAAATGGGGAGAAACTATTGATGAATAAAAAACCACAAACTGAGTTGTATTCTTAGGCATTACACCAACCCCTGCTCTACCGCGCTTTCTATTTCATGCTATTCAGCAAACAATAAATTATAACCCTTAATAACACTGTCGCAAACCATCTGGGTTAAATTCTTAAAATCCCCCATGTCCCCTCGGCTTAACGCCAGGTAATACTTATACCTGTCCTCTATCTCGATTATCGCCGGTGGATAGCCTTGACTCAAAAGCTGGGTGTTCATGATGATGCGGCCGACGCGCCCGTTCCCGTCAAAAAACGGATGGATGCTTTCAAATTCATAGTGATCGCGGCTAATCTTTTTTAAAGCCTCTTTCCCGTCCGCCTTAGGCGGATTCAAATCCTTGGCTAAAAAACGCATTTTTAAAGGAACCATTTGAGCGGAGGGAAGAGGTTTTTCCGTATTCGTCAGATTTACATGCCCAGTGCGGTATTTACCAGGAAGTTTATTGTTAAAATTATACATAACGATTGAATGGATCTTAAGAATAAAATCCTCCGTGATCTTAAAGCCAGGCTTAATAACCTCCAGCATATACAGCAAAGCATTGTGATGGTTAACCGCCTCCAAAACTTCAAATAATTCCTTACCCCTCACCCTCTTTCCTGCTACCGCCATTTCTGTTTCTTTCATGGTCATACGGCTACCTTCTATCGCGTTGGAATTATAAGTCATTGAGATGAATAATTTTTCTCTTATCAGGGGATCTTTTTTCAGGAGCTTGATCGGATCAGGAATATTTTTTCTTATCTTTTCAACCCAATCGGTAATATCAATATGCTCTTTGAAAAGCGCATCAATATCCCTTGACTGGGAGGGATGGGGATTGACCCCGCAATCTAGCCATCGATATACTGTCTTATAGCTAACCTCGAGCGAGCTTGCTAGTCCACTCCTGCTAAAGCTCGCTTCTTTTATCAGCCTATTCAACTTATCTTTATCGCTAATCGTGTATTTTGGCATTTATATGATTATAGGACATATGTCCTATAATATCAAGAGCAATTATCGGGCTAAATGTCCTAGCGCGATCCGGGGCTTTTAAGCCTCACACCAACCCCTGTTCTACCGCGCTAAGCCACACTGGCAATTTCATATTGACGATTTCCTTTTAATTAGATATAATTGGACATAGTTAATATAGCCAATTAAATATATGCCTAAAGATAGCCAAAAATTAACGGAAAAACACTCTGCTCCGGACGGTTTCTCAAAACGAATTGAGAGCGTTCCGCCTGTTATAGTATCTAAAATCGCCAAAATTGATGAATTAAAAGGACGGTGGATAACGGGCGCTCGCCTAAGCCCGCAAGTTTTAGGAAGATTAAAACGGTCGGTTTTGATTACTTCAACTGGCGCTTCCACTCGCATTGAAGGCTCACGGCTTTCTGATGAAGATATAGAAAAATTAATGCGCGGTATTAATATCCAAAAATTTACCAGCCGTGACAAGCAGGAAGCGCAAGGTTATTACGAATTACTGGAAAATGTCTTTAATTCGTGGAAAGGTCTAAGATTTAACGAAAGTTTAATCAAACATTTTCACCAAGAACTTTTGCGGCACGTAGAAAAAGATGAACACCATCGCGGTGAATACAAAAAGCGCGAAAATAAGGTGCGGATGATAGACGAGGCCGGCCAGTCAGTCGGCATTCTTTTTGATACCGCGCCAGCTTATCTTACCCCCAGTCAAATGCGCGACATGATTGAATGGACACAAAAAACATTAAAGGAGGACAAATACCATCCATTATTAGTGATTGGAAATTTTTTAGTTGGATTCCTGAAAATACATCCCTTTACTGATGGGAATGGAAGGCTATCTCGGGTGCTTACGAATCTCCTTTTACTTCAGGCGGGATATTTGTATATGCCATATATTTCCCACGAAAAATTAGTTGAAGATAATAAGCCGGATTATTATATTGCTTTGCGACGCAGCCAAAAAACCATGAGAACAGAAAAAGAAGATATTACGGATTGGCTTGATTTTTTCCTGGACATTGTTTTAAAACAATCACAAATGGCCGTGGAACTTCTATCAAATAAAAATATCGAAAAAATTCTGTCCCCGAAACAGCTTGTCGTTTGGCAGTATATTGAGAAGGTAAAGGAGACCAGCACGGGTGATGTTACGAAAAACACTAAGATAGCGAGACCAACGGTAAAACAAACGCTTGAAACATTGCTCAAACTTAAAAGAATTGAACGTATTGGTCTGGGAAGAAGTGCGAGATACAGGATACTTTAATCCCACCCTCGCATCGGCATTACACCAACCCCTGCTCTACCGCGTTAAGCCACACTCGCGATCTCATACTCTTCGATCATGGCCAAAAGCGCCATCAGGAAAGAGACCGTACTTTCGCCTCCCTGGTTCAAGCTGACCCCCTCCGGCAGCAAACCGTCGGCGCAGCCCTTGGTCTCGTGATCGTACAAAG
>METP01000064.1:0-4735 GCA_001771365.1 candidate division WOR-1 bacterium RIFCSPLOWO2_02_FULL_46_20
GAGAGCGGAGGTTGGCGGCAACTCGATTTTTTCTCTCATATGAGCGATAACTTCGTCAGAGAGTAAGATTACAGGAGTGCGTAACTTTTCTGATAAATTAAAAGCCTTAATAGTTAAATCAAAACACTCTTTAACGGAGGTCGGGGCTAACACGATTGAGGGATGATCGCCATGGGTGCCCCAGCGAGCCTGCATCACATCTCCCTGAGCCGGCAGGGTAGGGAGGCCGGTGGAGGGCCCGCCACGTTGTACATTAATAATAACGCAAGGGACTTCGGCCATTGCGGCGAAGCCGATATGTTCTTGCTTAAGTGAAAACCCGGGGCCGGAGGTGGCGGTTAATGATTTTACTCCAGCCAGTGAGGCGCCGATCACTGCCCCCAGTCCTGCTATCTCATCCTCCATCTGGATAAATTTTCCGCCCAGCCCTGGTAAACGTTTAGCCATCCCCTCCGCAATTTCTGTTGACGGTGTGATGGGATAGCCGCCAAAAAAACGGCAACCGGCAGCCAGGGCACCTTCGACACAGGCTTCATTCCCCTGAAGAAATCTGGTTGTTGTGTTTGTTGTGCCAAATAGGCTCACTTCTTATGCTCCTCGGAAGAGTTGGGGGTAACCTTGATGGCAAAATCCGGGCAGCGTAAGACGCAAAGCTGGCAGTTGGTACATTTTTCAGGGGAGCTGATTATAGGACCGCCTAAGTCATTCTCAGTGTAAACAGCAGTCGGGCAAAATAAAATACAGATACGGCAATTTTTACACCAGGCACGATTTATTTCTATACAATATTTAACTTCGGGTTGGTCATGAACCATCACTTAGAGTTTTGCAATATCTTCAAACTTGATGTCTGCCCCTAAGATAGCCTCAATATTGCCCTTATTATCCTTGATGGGGGCAGCGACAGTAATACATAGTTTATTGGTCAGTTTTGAAGTATAAAAGTCAGAAACATAAGCTGCTTTTTTCTTGATCGTCCCTTTAAACCAGTCTCGATCAGAGTAATTTTCATCCGGCGGGAGCTTGAGATATTTTTCCGTGTCCTGAGCATGGACAATGTTCTTGGTTAGCTTAATCCCGTTCTTGCCGACCACATAGGCAAACTGAATAAAGGGATGGGTGGTTAAAAAATCTCTCAAGACTTGTTCTTGTTGTTTTGTCTCCATCTTTTTGATCGTTTTATCGTCTGCCAGCTCGGCAATCAGATGAAGGGCTAATTTGCGCACTTTGTCGCGCAGCTTAACAAAGTCCGATTCAACATATTCGGGCAGGTGTTTTTTTGCTTGTTCGATCATTTCGTTCGGTGAGATGGAGGTTGTTCTTCTGTCATTATATTGGTTGGCAACCCATTCGGTAATTTGTAATACCGCGGGGTGATTTTTGGGTAATTGCTGGGCTCCTTTTAACTTTAAGTATGAATTAAGCCAATAGGCGACACCAGCCGCGCCTGATTTATCGGTGACGGCAATGCCCATAGGGCGGTTTAAGAGTTTCTCCGTGTCAAAGATGTTGTAAATTTCCTGGTTTTTGATTAAACCATCGGCATGGATGCCGGCCATGGTGGTGTTAAATTCAGAACCGACAAAGGGATAATTGGGCTGGATCTCGGCGCCGATTTCATTGCGAAAATAATCGCTAATTTCAGTGATAACCCTGGTGTCTATTCCGTTGGTCTTACCTGTTAAAGCGATATATTCTATAATCAGGCCTTCGATTGGGGGGTTACCTGTTCGTTCACCATAGCCGAGCAGGGTGCCGTTGGCCGCAGCACAGCCGTAGAGCCAGGCAGTGGAGGCATTGACTGCGACTTTGTGAAAATCATTATGACCGTGCCACTCTAATCTTTCCGGAGGTACGCCACCTTCTTTGACTAATTTATAAATCAACTTAGGCACAGAGCGGGGGAGGGATGATTGTGGGTAGGAGACGCCGTATCCCATAGTGTCGCAAGCGCGGATCTTGATGGGGATGCCGGTTTCTTTAGAAAGTGCCATTAACTTCTGCGTAAAGGGTAAAATAAAACCATAAAAATCCGCCCGGGTAATATCTTCCAGGTGACAACGCGGAATGACGCCAACCTCAAGGGCGGCTCTCACTACATCCAGATAATCAGCCATCGCCTGCTGGCGGTCTTTTTTGAGTTTTAGATATATGTGGTAATCAGAAGCGGAGGTTAAAATCCCTGTTTCCTTTAGTCCCAACTCTTTAACTAACTGGAAATCTTTTTTAACCGCGCGGATCCAACCGGTGATCTCCGGAAATTTATATCCGAGCTCCAGGCATTTTCTAACCGCCTCTTTATCTTTTTCGCTGTAGAGAAAAAATTCACATTGCCGGATAACCCCTTTGGGCCCGCCCAGGCGATGCATTAAAGTATAGAGATCGACAATTTGTTTGACTGAGTATGGCGGCCGGGCTTGTTGACCGTCCCTAAAGGTGGTACAGGTGATCCAGATATCGTCGGGTGGGTTAAAGGGGACATCTTCAGAATCAAAAGTAATTTTGGGGACCTCACTGTATGGGAAAATACCTCGCAAAAGGTTGGGAAACTCTCCCGTTTCCTTTATATAATCTTTACTATCAAGCAGCCATTTCATTTTATTCCCCCCCTCGTTAAGTCGCAGTGATTTTATTATAACAGGAAATGAATATATTGCAAATAAACTATTTGTTGACAAACAATAATTATAATAGTTTAATGTAAGGAATGATAGGTAAATATTTAAAGAATAAACCTCGCGTTCACCCCTCCGTTTTTATTGCCGGCGGAGCCCAATTGATTGGGGCTATTTCTATCGACGCAGGATCAAGCGTTTGGTTTAACGCGGTCATTCGAGCTGATCTCAATACCATTAAGATTGGCAAAGGGGTCAATATTCAGGACGGCTGTTTGTTGCACCTGGAAGATGATCGGGGAATCTTAATCGAAGATGAGGTAACCGTAGGTCATGGAGCAATTCTGCATGCCTGCACTATTAGAAAACGAGCCCTAATTGGAATAGGGGCAGTGATCTTGAATGGTGCCGTGGTGGGAGCAGAGTCGGTGGTGGGAGCGGGGGCAGTGGTGACTCCCGGAACCAGGATCCCCGAAAGAAGTTTGGTGCTGGGGTGTCCGGCCAGGGTCCAAAGGAAATTAAAAATATCTGAAATCAGAAAGAACAAATATTGGGCGCAAAAATATATTAAGCTGGCGGCAGAATATTTGGCGTTATGAATCTTATAAATGATATCTGGAATAAAGCGAAAAAACTGAACAAAACAATTGTCCTGCCGGAAAGCTCCGATTCCCGTATAATCAAGGCGGCTGAAATAATACTCCAAAGCAGGTTGGCAAAGATTATTTTGATCGGTAATGAGGTTGAGGTCAAAAAGCAGGCCCAAAATCAAGGGGTTGATATATCAGCCGCGCAAATTATCAGTTCTACCAATGAAGGCCCGCTCAATTTTGCCGCGGACTTGGTGGCCAATGGAAAGGCGGACGGGCTGGTCGCCGGAGCTTTATCTTACAGCTCCGATGTGATCCGGGCCTGTATCAAGCGAGTCCGGCTGGCGCCAGGACAAAACAGACTGACAAGTTTTTTTATTATGCTTACTCAGAATAAAAGCCTGGGCGAAGATGGCTTGTTTTTTTTCGCTGATTGCGCTGTAATGCCCAATCCAAACCAACAGGAATTGGCTGAGATCGCCCTGCAAACGGCGGATTCTTTTAAGGTCTTGACCGGCAGGGAGCCCCGGCTGGCTTTGCTCACATATTTTTCCGAAGCGGTTGAAAAACACCCAGACGCCGAAAAAGTAAGAGCTGCCGCCGAGTTGGTAAATAAAAACAACCCGGATCTTCTTTTGGCTGGAGAGGTAAAACTCGAAGATGCCTTAGCGTCGGCGAATATCCTAATATTTCCCGATTTGGATGCTGGAAATATCGGATATAAGATAACCGAAAGATTGGCTAAGGCTACGGCCATCGGCCCCATTTTTCAAGGTGCAGCCAGGCCTGTCAATGACCTGTCGCGAGGATGTTCAATTGATAATATTGTAAACGTGGCTGCCATTACGGTGGTCCAGTCACAATAGTAAAAAAACTGACGCGACACGGGCTCCTTGTGTTTAAGCCCGTCTTGGCTTACAATGACCAGGTAACCATGAAGCAATTTTTCTCGGCTTGATGAGAGGAGGAAGCAAGTGTTTCGACTGCCCGAAAAAATAAAGCAGGACCTGGAAAATTATAAAAATTCACTGGCGGAAATGCGCGCCGGCCGGATGTCGGCCGCCCGCTTCAAGGGAATACGCGTTCCCTGGGGGATCTATTCGCATCGCGGCGGGGAGGCCTTTATGACCCGGCTCCGGGTCCCGGCCGGAGAAATATCTGCCGCGCAGCTCGCCGCCCTGGCTGAAGTCGCGCAAAAATACGGCAATGGTTTATTGCACCTGACGACCCGCCAGGATATCCAAATCCATAATGTCAAAATTGCCGACACCGCGGCGCTCATGGATTATTTGAAAGCGTACGATTTATCTCCCCGGGGCGGGGGAGGAAACACCGTTAGAAACATTGTCGCCTGTGAAGCGGCCGGTCTCTGCGCCAGGGAAGTTTTTGATGTGCAGGAGCAGGCGGTCGCGCTGACCGAATTTCTTTTGCGGCAGGATAACTCCTTTAATTTGCCCCGCAAATTTAAGATCGCTTTTGCCGGTTGCTCGAGGGGGTGGCGCAGTTTCCGGTTGAACGATGTGGGGCTCC
>METP01000064.1:4772-21049 GCA_001771365.1 candidate division WOR-1 bacterium RIFCSPLOWO2_02_FULL_46_20
CTATGCGGGGGGAGGGATGGGGGCGCAGCCCCGACTGGGCCAAAAACTTGAAGATTTTATTCCTGCCCGGCAAGTCGGCGCTGCGGTTGAGGCGATAAAAAATATTTTTGACCGCCGGGGGGACCGCAAAGACCGACACCACAATCGCTTGAAATTTCTCATTGAAGCTTTAGGTTTTGAGGAATTCAAACGTTTGTATCGGGCCGAATTCGCGAGATTAATGTCAGAGGGCGGCGTCGTTTTGCCGGAAATAAAGCCGCCGCGCTTGGGGACAGAGGGGGAGGCGCCGGCTGGGGGCGGCCGGGACTATCAGGCGTTTCTTGATTACAGTGTGCGGCCCATGAAGCAAAAAGGGTACGCGCTGGTTACTTTGCGCGTTCCGCGCGGCGATATCGCGGCGGCAACCCTCCGGAAAATCGCGGCGTTAAGCGCGGATTTTCCGGGCATTGAATTCCGCACTAACCAAAGCCAAAATCTTCTTATCACCTGGGTGAAGCAAAGAGACCTCTTTCAGCTTTTTAAAAAACTGGCGGTGATTTTGACTGATTTCCTTTATCCGGCAACCCTGCTTGATATTGTCGCTTGCAAAGGAGCTCTAACTTGCAACCTGGGAATCTGCAACTCGCCGGGGCTGTCGGTGGAAATTGAAAAAATGATCCAGGCCGAATTCGTCGGGACCGAGGTTTTTAAAAAAATAGACCTGAAACTGAACGGTTGTCCCAATGCCTGCGGACAGCATCCGGTGGGTAAAATCGCTTTCTACGGCCTGGTGAAGCGCTTTGATAACCGCCCCGTCCCGTTTTATAAGCTCCTCCTGGGCGCGGGGAAAAAAGGGGAGACGATAAATTTGGCTGAAGAAGTTGGCCAACTGCCGGCCAGAAATGTCGTGGTTTTCTTAAGGGAGTTTCTGGCTCGTCTCGAGGAAAAATTGAAGCGGGGGGCGAGTCTCTCCGATCTCCTGGCAGGCGAAGCTCAAGAGCTGGCGGTAGAGATATTGAAAAAATACGAGCAGGTGCCGACGCACGCGGAGAGCCGCGATTTCTACATTGATTGGGGTGGCCAGGAAGAGTTTTCCCTGGCCGGAATCGGTCCGGGCGAATGCGGCGCGGGCGTAATTGATATGATCGAGGCCGATCTTAAGGACGCCGACTGTCACCTGGCGGGCGCCGCGCCGCAAGATCTTTATCAGTCCCTGATTTACTCCGCCCGCGCTTTGCTGGTGGTCAAAGGTCTCGAACCCAAAAACGACAGCGCGACCCTCTTGAATTTTAAAACTAGTTTTATCGAAGAGGGAATAATTGCCTACCGCTTTAAAGATATTTCCGAGGTTGCCCTGTCTATCTTGAAAAGGGAAATCAGTGATAGCGAGGCCCGGGCTTACGTCCGGGAGCTTTATGAAGAAATTACCGCCGCTTATCGGCAGATGGACAGCAGTTTTAATTTTTCCCTGCGCGCAGAAATCAGGCAAGAGGCGGCCAGGGTGGCGCCAGCGGAGGAACGAGTTGACCAGACAGAAATATTGATGGACTTGCGGGGGATTAAGTGCCCGATAAATTATGTCAAAGCTAAATTAAGATTGGAAACAATGCCCAAGGGCGAAAAACTTCTGCTATACTTGGATCCGGGGGAGCCGATCAGGAATGTGCCTGCCAGTCTTAAAAATGATGGTCAAGACGTCATGAAGATAGAAGAAAAAGCCAATTATTTCACGGTCCTGGTCAGGAAGGAGGTCTAGACCAAATCCCGCTTGACAAGGTATCTTTTTAATTTATAATATGACTAAATCGGTCATATTAATATGAACAAAGAAAAAGAAGCAAGAGTCCTCGATAATTTTGTAAAGGTGTATTGCCGGGAAAAGCACGGTTCGCTGGATTTGTGCGCCGAATGCGGCGATCTTTTGATCTACGCGGCAAAGCGTTTGCGGCTCTGCCGTTATGATCCCAAGCCAAAATGCAAAGATTGCCGGACGCATTGCTATGTTCCGGGGTATCGTGATAAAATTCGAGCGGTGATGCGGTTCTCCGGCCCGCGGATAGTTGGGCGGGGATGGCTTGATTGGTTAAGGGGGAAAATTTATTTTAATCAATAGGAGGGTTGATTACGCGCTTAGAAGTTTGCTGTTTTTAGCCAAGGTAAAGGATGGGAGTTGGAGTTCAACCCAAACGATCAGCAAGAAATTTAAGATCCCGCAGAAGTTCCTGGCCAAAATTATTAACGCGCTTTCCCGCGCCAGGATTATTGAGACCCAGCGCGGCAAAACTGGCGGGGTGCGGTTATTAAATAAAGAAGTCTCGGTGGCTGATGTCATAAAGCTTTTGAATTTAAGGTTTTCGCTTAATAAATGCCTGGGCAAGGGTTTTACCTGCTTTCTTAAAAAAACCTGCCCAACGCACAAACTGTTCAAGCTGGTCGAAAAGGAACTATTCGAAAAATTGAACGCTGTCACGATCGCTCAACTGATTTAGATGAACAATGTCAAAACGTAAGATCATCAAAATCGATGAAGATAAATGCGACGGCTGCGGCTTATGCATTCCCAACTGTCCGGAAGGGGCGATGCAAATAATTGACGGCAAAGCCCGCCTGATCAGCGATCTCTTTTGCGATGGATTGGGCGCTTGCCTTGGCCATTGTCCGGTTGGCGCGATCACGGTGACCGAGCGGGAGGCCGAGCCGTATAACGAAGCCAAAGTGATGGAGAACATCATCAAAGGCGGGCCGAACGTGATCAAGGCCCATCTAGAACACTTAAAAGATCATGGCGAAGATAAGCTTTATAAGGAGGCGATAACCATTCTAGAACATAAAAATATCCCGGCCCCTGCGGTTTGCGGTTGTCCCGGCGCGGCGATGCAGGATTTTTCTGATCGAGAGTCGTCGGCAGGCGACTTGTCCGGATCACGGCCCTCACAGTTAAAACAGTGGCCGGTCCAATTGCACCTGGTTTCGCCGACGGCTCCTTATTTCCAAGGAAAAGATGTCGTGTTGGCGGCCGATTGCGTGGCTTATTCACTTGGCGACTTTCATAAAAATTATCTTAAAGGGAAAAGCCTGGCGATCGCCTGTCCGAAGCTGGATGAGGAACAGGATATTTATGTGGAGAAAATAGCCGCCATGATCGATGAAGCTAAGATCAACACGCTGACCGTGATGATCATGGAGGTGCCGTGCTGCGGGGGCTTGCTGCAAATCGCCAAGCAGGGGGCGGCCAAAGCGCAAAGAAGGATCCCGCTCAAAACAATTGTGGTCGGCCTGCAGGGGGAGATACAAAAAGAAAGCTGGGAGGGATAGAGATGAAAAGATTTCTGGAGTCCATTAAAAAAAGAAACGGCAAAGTTGTCCCTTTTGACCGCGCCAAGGTCGAGTCGGCGATTTCTAAAGCGTTTAAAGCGGTAGGGACTGAAGATGTTAAACTCACCCTTCAGCTGACCGAGCGAATTATTCACACGTTAAAGAAAAATTACGGCTATGATATCCCAACGGTCGAACAAGTCCAGGATATTGTTGAAGCGGAATTAATCGGGGCTGGACTAGCGGAATGCGCCAAAGCCTACATCTTGTACCGCAGCCGCCGGTCAGAACTTCGGGAATCACAGGCTTTTCTCAATAAAGTTGACACGATTATTCAAGGCTATGTTGGTCAATCTGACTGGCGCGTGGCCGAGAACAGCAATACCTCTTATTCAATCTCTGGTTTACAGGCGCATATTTCCGGCGCGGTGATAGCGGAATACACCTTAAAATATATTTATCCCAAAGAGATCGGCCAGGCCCACCGCTCCGGCGATTTCCATATCCATGATTTAAGCATGGGGACTTTTGCCGGTTATTGCGCCGGCTGGTCCTTGCGCCAGCTGCTGGAACTGGGTTTTAACGGCGTCCCCGGCCGGATCTCCGCTAAACCAGCCAAGCATTTTAACGCCGCTTTAGGCCAGGTGGTCAATTTTCTGGGAACCTTGCAGAATGAGTGGGCCGGCGCCCAGGCTTTTTCTTCTTTTGACACTTACCTCGCGCCGTTAGCGGCCAAAGACGGGCTGAATTATCAGCAGATCAAGCAGGCGATCCAGGAATTTGTTTTCGCTATCAACGCGACTTCGCGCTGGGGGAACCAGGTTCCTTTTACTAACATCACTCTTGATTGGACCGTGCCTGAAGATCTGGCCGATCAGCCGATCATTTACGGCGGTGAATATCTCCAGGACGAGACTTACCGCCAGTTCCAGCCGCAAATGGACATGATCAACAAGGCTTTTATCGAGGTGATGATCAAAGGTGATAAAGACAGTCGGATCTTCACTTTTCCTATTCCCACTTATAATATCACTAAAGATTTTGACTGGGAGAGCGAGAACGCGCTGCTCCTCTTTGCCATGACGGCAAAATACGGTATCCCTTATTTCCAAAATTTTATTAACAGCAGCCTTAATCCCTCTGACGTGCGCAGTATGTGCTGCCGCCTGCAGCTAAACCTGCGCGACCTGATGACCAAAACCGGCGGCCTCTTCGGATCAGGCGAGAAAACCGGCAGTATCGGCGTGGTCACGATCAATTTACCGCGGCTGGGTTATCTTTCGAAAAGCGAAGCGGAGTTTTTTGAACGGCTAGACAATCTGCTCTATCTGGCCAAGGAATCCCTCGAGATCAAACGCAAAGAAGTCTCCAAACATATGAATGCCGGGTTACTCCCTTGGTCCAAACGCTATCTGGGGAACCTTAAACATCATTTTTCCACCATTGGCCTGGTGGGGATGCACGAATGTTGTTTGAATTTCCTGGAGGAAGGGATCGAGAGCGAGGCGGGCAAGACTCTCGCCCTTAAAGTCTTGGATTTTTTCCGGGCCAGATTGGCCCTGTTCCAGGAAGAAACCGGCCATATTTATAACCTGGAAGCGACCCCGGCGGAAGGGACCGCTTACCGTCTGGCGCGCCTCGACAAAAAACTTTTTCCAGAGATAAGGACCTCCGGCGCCAGCGAGCCATATTACACCAACTCGACCCAATTGCCGGTCGGCTTTACCGACAGCGTGCTTGAAACCCTGACCCATCAGGACGAACTGCAGACAAAATATACCGGCGGCACTGTCGTGCACGTCTTTTTAGGCGAGCGCTTACCCTCGGCCGAAAGCTGCCGGCAACTGGTAAAGAAGATCGCGTACAAATTCCATCTGCCGTATTTTACGATCACTCCGACATTTAGTATTTGTCCCGTACACGGCTACATAAAAGGAGAGCATTATACCTGTCCAATCGAAATAAACAAGTCTCTCGACTCCGCTCGAGACAAGGAGGTGAAAGAAAATGCCACAGAAAGCCAATTTGCCAGAGACAGAGAGCTGCAATATGCGCACTGAAGTTTACAGCCGCGTGGTCGGTTATTTCCGTCCGGTGCAGAACTGGAATAAAGGGAAAAAGGAAGAATTCAGGGACCGCCAGCCATATCAAGCGAACCCGCAAGAAACAGCGTGATGAAAGAATGAATAATTACCGCGCCCGCGCGGTCATAATACTGGCTCTTGTGTTTGAGTCCGTCTTGGCTTACAATGTAAGATAACGTGACGGAAAGATTGTTCTGGCTGGTTAAATTAAGATGGATAGCCGCGGCCGGGGTTGTACTAACTGTTTTTATTGCCGACCATATTCTAGGCATTAGGCTGCCCGCTTATATTCTCTACTCTGCTATTTTATTCCTGGCTTCATATAATTTGCTTATTTATATTATTTTGGTTTCGATCAATAAGCGCAAGGTTGAGTTGTCTGTTTACTCGGATTGGCTGGCCAACCTTCAAATTTCATTGGATCTTTTGATTTTAGCGGTCTGCATACATTTTTCCGGAGGAATAGAGAACCTTTTTATTTTTTATTTTATTTTTCATGCAATAATAGCCAGTATTTTGCTTTCTCGGCGGGCAGCTTTTTTACAAGCTACTTTTACAGTCTTTTTGTTTTTGTTGATAGTTAGCTTGGAATATCTCGGAATCATGCCCCATTATCCTTTGAGCGGTTTTATCACGGCGGTGCTTTATAATAATCTTTTATATGTTGTGGAAATTTCTTTTGTTTTTATCAGCACGATATATATTGCTGTTTACATGGCTACGTCGGTGGCTAACCGGCTAAAGACAGTTAATCAGCTACTCAAAGAAAAAGATCGGATTAAAAGCGAGTATGTTTTGAGGGTGACTCACGACATTAAAGAACATTTGTCTGCTATTCAGGGGTGCATCGATCCGGTGGCTAGCGAAATTTGCGGGCCTTTGGCAGAGCAACAAAAAAACTTATTAAATCGCGCTAGCCGACGAACTCTAAAACTATTGTTTTTCGTGCGCGCCTTGCTTGATATTACAAAATTAAAATTAACCAGAGAGCTTAAGGCGGAGGTCCTACATTTATCTGATATTATTGAGCCGCTCCTTGAGGATGCCAGGGTCAGAGCGCACGAGAAGAACGTGGCTTTTGAAGTGGTGCTGCCGGAATTTTTAGGTTGCATCAATGGAGTTGGAATCTATCTGGAAGCTGCTTTGTCTAATCTTTTAGTAAATGCCTGCAAATATACTTTAGCTGGCGGCAAAATTACCTTTGTTGTTGAAGACCAAGGGGACAACTATCAAATAAAAATTATAGATACCGGAATTGGAATTCCCAAAGACGATTTGCCCTGTATTTTTGAAGAGTTTCATCGGGCTAAGAATGCCCAGGCAATTGAAAAAATGGGGACAGGTTTAGGCCTGGCGATGAGTAAAGAAGTGGTTGAAATGCATCAGGGAAAGATCTGGGTTGAGTCGAGGGAAGGTGAGGGGACAACTTTTTTTGTCAGCCTGCCCAAGCGCACCTAAAATTTGATATTGAAATCTTATTTAAACAATTGTAGAATGGGGTCTGTGAAAAAAATCGCAAACCAAAAGATATTTATATGAAAATTGTCGTTTGCATAAAACAGGTTCCCGATACGACCGACGTAAAAATCGATCCGGTCACCAATACTTTGATCCGTGAAGGGGTTCCTTCTATCCCCAACCCCTATGATATGCACGCGCTGGAAATGGCCCTCGAGATCAAAGACCGTTATGGCGCGGAGGTTATTGTCGTCAGCATGGGGCCGCCGCAGGCCAGGGCAGTTTTAAAAAAAGCCATTTCGCTCGGCGCTGATGAAGCGATGCTCTTGACCGATCGGGCTTTTGCCGGCGCCGATACCTGGGCGACCAGCTACGCTCTGGCGGGCGCGATCGCCAAAATTAATCCTGATATTGTTTTCTGCGGCAAGCAGGCGATCGATGGCGACACCGCGCAGGTCGGGCCCGGGATCGCCACTCGCCTTAACTTTTCGCAATTAACTTATGTCTCTGATTTTAAAAGCGTTGATGTCGAGAAACATGAGATAACTGTGGTTCGGAAATTGGAAGAAGGGGTGGAAACGGTGGCCGCGCGTTTGCCGGCGCTTTTGACAGTGCTCAAAGAAGCCAACGAAATCCGCTACGCTTCCCTGCCCAATCTGATGAAATCAGTCAAATACGAGCCGCCGATCTGGGATAATAAAATAATCGGGCTTGATGCTAATTTACTCGGCTTAAAAGGGTCGCCCACCCAAGTCGTCAAAATTTTCAGCCCGCCTCTGCGCGAGGGCGGCAAATTAATTACAGCCAGTGAAGCGGAAATAAAAAAGATCGTCGGGCAGCTTATGCCGCAAATTAGATCGGAGGCAAGTTGTGCCGTCTAATTTAGAGGAATACCGCGGCGTCGCGGTTTTTATCGAGCAGTCGCGCGGCAAGATTGCTGTGGTGGCGTTTGAGCTGTTGGGCGAGGGGCGCAAGTTGGCGGATAAGCTGGGAGTTCCCCTGGCCGGTATTTTACTGGGAGACAACGTTCATTCCCTCGCGGCGGAAGTTATCCAGTACGGCGCGGATGCGGTTTATCTGATCGCTGACCACCGGCTGAAAAATTATACTACCGCGGCCTATCTTGCGGCCTCGCTCGATATCTGCCAAAAATATAAACCCGAGATCTTACTGCTCGGGGCGACCACCATGGGAAGGGATCTGGGCGGAGCTCTGGCCACCAAACTTGGGACGGGTCTCACGGCCGACTGCACCGGTTTGGATATTGAAGAAGGGACCAGGAATTTAAAGCAGACCCGGCCGGCTTTTGGCGGCAACATCCTGGCGACCATTATGACCAAGCGTCATCGCCCCCAAATGGCGACGGTGCGGCCGCGAGTCATGGTTGCTCTGCCGCCTGACGCGCGGCGGACCGATAAAATTATAGAAGAAAAAATGCCCGCGTGCGATCTTCCTGCCCGGGTGCTTGACTTTGTCTGCCAGATAAAAACCGACGCGCCGCTCGAAGATGCCGAGGTTATTGTTGCCGGCGGAAAAGGGATGGGCGGGGCAAAAAACTTCGCGCTGTTAAAAGAGCTGGCAGATTTGTTGGGCGGGGTGGTGGGGGGATCGCGCAAAGCGGCTGATGCCGGCTGGGTGCCGGTCAGCGCGCAGGTTGGCCAAACGGGCAAGACCGTCCGACCCAAGATCTATTTTGCCTGCGGCATTTCCGGCGCGATCCAGCATCTGGTCGGGATGCAGACTTCCGATGTTATCGTCGCCATCAATACTGACAGGGAAGCGCCGATCTTTAGGCTGGCCACCTATTCCATTGTGGGAGATCTCTTTGCTGTGCTGCCGATCTTTATCAGCCAATTTAAGGAGAGACTAAAATAGCGGACAATAAATTTGACGCGATCGTTGTTGGCGCCGGCCCGGCAGGCGCTTCCACCGCCCTGGTGCTGGCGCAGAACGGCCTCAATGTCGCTCTTGTCGAGCGCGGTGATTTTCCCGGCTCTAAAAATGTCATGGGCGGCCAGATCTATAGCCGTGCCTTGAATGAACTCGTGCCGGAATTCTGGAAGGAGGCGCCGCTCGAGCGCTACGTGACGGAAAAACGTTTTTGGTTTTTGTCTAAGGATTCCAAGGTTTCCGTTTCGCACAAAACCCCTAAATTCGCGCAGCCGCCATACAACAGCTGTACGGTTTTGCGCGCGAAATTTGATAAATGGTTTGTTGGGAAGGCGATTGAAAAAGGGGCGTTTTATATCCCCGAAACACTGGTGGAAGAGGTGATTCGCAATGCCCAGGGTATAATAATCGGGGTCAAGACCGGCCGAACCGACGGCGAACTTTACGCGCCGGTGGTGGTGGCGGCCGACGGCGTCAATTCGCTGCTGTCCAAAGCTGCCGGTTTCCATACTGAAATATCTCCTGAAAATGTGGCGCTGGCGGTTAAAGAGATTATCTCCATGCCTAAAAACCGGATCCAGGACCTTTTTGACCTGGAAGGCGATCAGGGTTTGACGATTGAGATCGCCGGTGAGATCACTAAAGGAATGGTGGGGGTAGGCTTTATCTACACCAATAAAACCACGCTTTCAGTTGGCGTCGGCTGTATCCTCTCCGACTGGGTGAATTATAAAATTAGCCCGTACGATCTGATCGAAGAGATGAAAAATCATCCGGTGGTAAAACCCCTCTTGGCAGGCGGGCAAACCCGCGAATATCTGGCGCACCTGATCCCGGAGGGGGGCTACAACGCCATGCCAATTCTCTGCAGTGACGGCTTTTTGGTGGTGGGTGATGCCGGGATGATGGTCAATGGTTTGCACCAGGAGGGGTCGAATTTGGCGATGACTTCCGGCAAATTGGCGGCGGAAACTATCCTCGAGGCGCATCGCAAATGGGATTTTTCCGCGCGCGGCCTGTCTTTATACAAAAAAAAGTTGACTGAAAGTTATGTCATGAAGGATCTAAAAAAATACCGCAACAGTTACACTTACCTCGAAAGCAATCGCCAGCTGTTGACGCTGTATCCGGAGATCATCAATGAAGCGGCGACTGAATTTTTGACGGTCGATGGTGTGCCGAAACGGGAGAAACAAAGGAAAATTTTCTGGTCGACGCTAAAAAAACGGAGTTTATGGGGCTTGGCGAAAGACGCCTTTTCGGCCTGGAGAGCTTTTGGTTAGGAGATGAATTATGAAATTAGAAGATAAATTGTTTTTGGATCGCTATGTGGTGGATAGTCTGCCGCATCTTAAGATTATTAATCCGGACCTCTGCGCCATGTGCCAGAAGAAACAGTGCCTTTACACCTGTCCGGCGCAGGTCTACAAGCTGGAAGAGGGGAAAATTGTTGTTTCTTACGAGGGTTGCGTTGAATGCGGAACCTGCCGGATAATTTGCAATGAATATAATAATTTGGAATGGCGCTATCCGCGCGGCGGGTTCGGTATCTCTTACAAATACGGTTAAAAAAAGGAGGAAATGATCATGGAAACGACACATACACGAGAGGAAATCTTACAAACTTTAGCAGCGACAGAATTTGGCGTTGTGGCAACGCTCGAAGCTGGTCGGATTAAAACCCGGGCCATGCACTTCGCGGTAGATGGTGATCTTAATTTTTATCTGGCGACACTCAAGGGTGATCCCAAGGTCAAGCAATTTCTCGACAATCCAACGGCTTCTATTTTAGTGATCAAGGGTGACCAGGGATTTTTTGAGGCGAAGGAGGTTGAGGTTACAGGTGCGGCTGAGCTTTTAGCTAATAAAAATGAGCGCGAGGCCGCCTTGGATCTCCTTATGACCCGATCGCCGGTGGTGGCAAATATGAAGCAGGGAGGCGCGCTGGATTTACTCTCTGTTGTTAAAGTTGTGCCCAAGACCGTTAAATATCGGGTCGTTCAAGAAGTTATTAGAGGCGTGGGCCCGACAGTAATTAATTTCGGCGAGCGCGAGCTGGCCGCTCATTACTATCTCGGCTGGGACAACTTCAAGAAAAATTTAGTTGCCTGGATCACCGAAATGCGCGTTCCTTTTCTCACGGCGACAGTGATCCCGGTTGTGCTGGGCGCTTTAGTCGCCTGGACAAGCGCGAATGTGTTTCACTGGGGATATTTTCTTTTAACCCTTCTGGGGATAACTTGCCTGCACCTGGGGACCAATGTCATTAACGACTATTTTGACCACCGGAGCGGGAATGACGAGATCAACACCGAATATGTCCGGCCTTTTTCCGGCGGGAGCCGAATGATCCAAAAGGGTTTGCTCAAACCCGGCCAGGTTTTAGCGGCGGCCTTGCTCTTTTTTGGCCTGGGCAGTTTGATCGGGCTTTATTTAACTCTCTTGAGAGGCAATGTCATTTTGCTCCTTGGCGTCATCGGAGTTTTTTCGGGCTTCTTTTATTCAGCGCCTCCTTTTCGTCTGGTAAATCGGGGCATAGGAGAATTGGTCGTAGGGCTGAACTTCGGGATTCTGGTGACGCTCGGTTCCTATTATGTCCAGACCCAGCAGCTGGCACTTGAACCGGTGCTGGCAGCATTGCCAGTCTCTTTGCTGATCGCCGGAGTATTATATATTAACGAATTTCCTGACTACGCGGCGGATAAAAAAGTGGGCAAGGATACTTTGGTCGTCAGATTGGGCAAAGAGCGGGCGGTTAACGGTTATGTTATTATCATGTCCCTGGTTTTTCTTTCCGTTATCACTTTGGCCGCTTTGCGCTTGATTTCGCCCTTCTCTTTGTTGATCTTCCTTGTCCTGCCGCGAGTGGTGCGAGCGATCAGGGTGGCCCGTTTAAATTTTGCGCAAACACTTTATCTTATTCCGGCTAACGCGGACACTATATTAAGTCATTTATACGGCGGAGGATTGATTTCTCTGGGTTATGTGCTGCATAAATTTATTTTAGGTTGAGGGTGGTTTTTTTCGAGATAAGTTAAGATGGAACTGGAAACAATTTATAAACCGATAAAAAATGAGCTGGCAGAAACAGAGGCTCGGATCAAGAGAGCGCTGATCAATAGTGATATTTTTTTTTCGGCTCCAGGGGAACACCTGTTGCGGGCCAAAGGAAAACGACTGCGGCCGGCTTTGGTGCTGCTGTGCGCGAAGCTGGGAAAGCGTAATTCAGAAAAAGCGGTAGATTTGGCAGCGGCGCTAGAGTTGATTCATACCGCGACCCTGGTTCATGATGATATTATTGACAATGCGAAAGTCAGGAGGAAACTCCCTTCGTTGGGCGTTAAATTCGGCCTTGACACATCTATTCTTTTTGGGGATTTTTTATTTTCCAAAGCCTTTGAGATTGTTTCCGATCTTAAAATTGGGAGCATCAGTTCGGTTTTGCTGCGGACGACGAGCGCTATCTGCCAGGGAGAAATACGGCAACTCGCCCGGGCGGCGCGGCCGCTTGAGGAAAAGGAGTATTTTCAGATTATTGCCAAGAAGACCGCTTCTTTGTTCTCTGTCTGCTGCGAAACAGGGGGAGTGTTAGGTGGATTAGGGGGAGAAAAAACAAAAGAGCTTAAAACTTATGGCCGCAACCTGGGCCTGGGTTTTCAGATCGCGGATGACTGTCTCGATCTTGTCGGAGACGAGAAAACGGCCGGAAAGAGTCTGCGGCTGGATAAGAAGACAGGGAAGATGACACTGCCGCTGATTTATTTACATCGTTGGCCTGGGAAGACGCAAGACGAGGTGATAAATTATTCCCGGATGACAGCCGTAAAGTTTGAAAAGCGCGCGCTGGCCGCGCTGGGGACTTTTGCCGAAAGCGAAGCTAAAGCCAGCTTAAAAAATATAGTAGAATATGTTTTTGCTTCAATTAACGGCACACGGAGAAGCGCGCGATGTTAGAGTTCTTTGTCTACCTTATCGTTGGGATTATCTTTGTTTTAGGTGCTTTCGCGGCTTCTTTCTTCTTTGCTCCCCATAAGCCGACCGAAAAAAAATTGTCGACGTATGAATGCGGAGAAGAGACGGTGGGGGAGTCGTGGATCCAATATAACATCCGCTACTATCTTTTCGGCCTGGCCTTTGTTATTTTTGATGTCGGGGTGCTCTTTCTTGTCCCCTGGGCGCTGACTTTAAAATCTTTAGGGATGTTTGCCTTTCTGGAGATGGCCTTTTTTCTTGGCATTTTATTTTTGGGGCTGGCCTACGCCTGGCGGAAGGGAGCGCTTGAATGGATTTAGCCAAAGAGGTTTTTCAACATGTTGAGAAGCTCCCCGGGGGGAACTTGATTCTCACTTCAACGGATAAGCTTTTTAACTGGGCGCGGAGTAATTCCCTATGGTATCTTCTGTTCGGTTTAAAATGCTGCGCCATTGAAATGATGGCGGCCGGGGCTTCACGCTATGACATGGATCGCCTGGGCTTGATGTTCCGCGCCTCTCCGCGGCAGACCGATCTGATGATCGTCGCGGGGACTGTGACGGCTAAAATGGCGCCGCGCATCCGCCTCTTGTGGGAGCAGATGGCCGAGCCGCGTTATGTGATCGCCATGGGGAGCTGCTCCATCACCGGCGGCGCGTTTTTTTATGATTCCTACGCGGCGATCAAAGGGGTTGACGAAGTAGTCCCGGTTGACGTTTACATTCCCGGCTGTCCCCCCCGTCCGGAGGCATTAATCGAAGGGATCTTAAAACTGCAGGAAAAAATCAAGCAAGAGAGTATCGTCAGGCGATGATTGAAGAGATAAAGATCGGCAAAGATGAGATACTGGATGTCTGTTTAAAATTAAAAGAGAGCTGCGATTTTTTGGCTTTTGTCACGGCCGTCGATTATCCGGAGCGCGGTCTGCTCGAGTTAGTTTATAACTTGAGATCGCTGACGGATAATAAAAATGTGATTTTAAAAGTTGAGCTTCCCCGCGAGAACCCCGAAATTTCTTCTGTGGCGGTAGTCTGGCCCGCGGCCGAATGGCATGAAAGGGAAATCTTTGATCTTTTTGGGGTAAAGTTTAGTGGTCATCCCGACCTAAGAAGAATTCTTTTGCCGGAGGATTGGCAGGGACATCCCTTATTAAAAGATTATGTTAAGCCAGGGGTTATCAAACGGCCGGAGACGATAAAATGACCGAATTAAAAACCGAAGAATATTATTTGTCCATGGGGCCGCAGCACCCCTCCACTCATGGGGTGTTAAGGCTGCTGCTGAAACTTGACGGAGAGGTAATCCTGCAGGCGACCCCGGACATGGGGTATATTCATCGCGGATTAGAAAAAATCGCCGAAAACCGGCTTTACTTGCAGATCATCCCTTTCACCGACCGGTTGGACTATCTCTCCTCGATGAGCAATAACCTGGCTTATGTTTTGGCGGTGGAAAAACTGGCCAATATCGCTGTGCCGCCGCGCGTGGAATATTTGCGGGTGATCATGGCGGAACTAAACCGGATCGCCAGCCATTTGATCTGGTTGGGGACGCTGGCGCTTGATCTAGGGGCGATTACCCCGTTTCTTTATTGTTTCCGGGAAAGAGAGCAGGTCTTGGACCTGTTTGAAATGTCTGCCGGCGCGCGCCTGACCTATAACTATATGCGTTTTGGCGGGGTGGCGCGGGATGTTTCGACAGAATTTATTAAGGGGACGGCGGATTTTATTAAGAAATTTGGGTCGAAAATTACTGAATATGAGGCGCTGTTGACTAACAATCCGATCTTTCTCGCGCGGACGAAACAGGTTGGCATTATTACCCCGAAACAGGCGATTGGGTACGGGTTAAGCGGTCCGCTCTTGCGAGCCTCCGGCATAAAATACGACTTGCGGCGCGCTCTCCCTTATTCGATTTATGAAAAATTTTCTTTTGATATCCCTACCGGAGAGCTGGGAGACTGCTGGGATCGCTATATCGTCCGTATCCGGGAAATGCGGGAATCAATTAAAATCATTGATCAGGCTTTAGCCGGACTTCCGGCGGGCGATTTTAAGGCTAAGGTCCCGCTCAATCTTAAGCTGCCGGCCGGGGAAACCTATGTGCCGATCGAGTCGCCGCGCGGCGAGTTCGGCTTCTATATTGTAAGTAACGGAACAAATAAGCCCTATCGCTTAAAGATACGAGCCCCTTCCTTTTGCAACTTAAGCATTATCAGCAATCTGTTAAAAGGCTGGAAAGTCGCGGACGTGGTGGCGATTTTGGGGACATTTGACATCGTGCTGGGAGAGGTGGACCGGTGATCCCTCTGGCCATAATGCTTTTTAAATCGGTGGTCGTCCTGGCTTTTCTGGCCGTGACCACTATGTTTCTAGTTTACCTTGAAAGAAAAGTCAGCGCCCATTTCCAGGTCCGGTACGGGCCGATGAGAGTGGGCTGGCACGGTTCGCTCCAGCTGATAGCGGACGCTTTGAAGTTGTTGATGAAAGAAGACATCATCCCGAAAATGGCTGATAAATGGGTTTTCCTTACTGCCCCGGTCCTGGTGTTTGTTTCGGCTTATTTAGCTTATCTTGTGATCCCATTCTCTCCTTTCCTGGTGGTCAAAGATCTGAACGTTGGCGTGCTTTACGTCCTCGGGGTGACCAGCTTGACGGTCTTGGCGATCTTGATGGCGGGATGGTCGTCAAATAATAAATATGCCCTGCTGGGCGGTTTGCGGGCGGTCGCGCAGATAATCAGCTACGAAATCCCCTTGATCCTTTCGATCATTCCGGTAATCATGTTGGCCGGGTCCTTAAGCCTTAGCCGGATCGTTGAGGCGCAGCATACTTTCCCGTTCATCCTGCTCCAGCCGCTGGGCTTTTTGCTTTACCTCCTCTCGGCGACCGCCGAAGTGAACCGCACTCCCTTCGATATCCCGGAGGCGGAATCAGAGCTGGTCGCGGGCTACAACATTGAGTATAGCGGGATGAGATTTGTGATGTTTTTCTTTGCTGAATATTTGAACATGTTCACCGTCTGCGCCCTGGCGGCGACTTTGTTCCTGGGCGGGTGGCAGGGGCCGCTGCTCCCGGCGCCGGTTTGGTTTTTTCTCAAGACATACTTTTTGGTCCTGGTGCTGATGTGGATGCGCTGGACACTGCCGCGCCTGCGGATTGACCAGCTGATGGATTTTTGCTGGAAGGGACTGCTCCCGCTCTCGTTGGTCAATTTGATCCTCTCGGCTCTCTGGATGGTGTTTTATGGGTAAGATTATTTTTCAGGTCTGGAGTGGGATCTACAACTTGTTTTTAGGGTTTCGGACGACATTCAGCCATCTTTTCCAGCCGGCCATCACTCTCCAGTATCCGGAGGAAAAAAGCGCTCCGTCTCCCGCTTTCCGCGGCAACCTAAAACTGCGCCGTGATAAGTGCACTTCGTGTATGATCTGCGTCAATTATTGCCCTAATTACTGCATTGACGTAAAATACGAAATAGGGGAAGATAAAAAGAGAAAATTAGCCAGCTATACGGTGGACATGGGGAAATGCATGTACTGCGGTCTTTGTGTTGAGGTCTGCCCATTCTCCGCTAATT
>METP01000065.1 GCA_001771365.1 candidate division WOR-1 bacterium RIFCSPLOWO2_02_FULL_46_20
CAAACTCACTGCCGGCCTTTACTTTTTCGTCAATCGCTTTAATTTCGTCATTCACGTAGAATCCCTCCTTTAATAAGTGGTATTTTAATATTTATGACGAAAAACTTCAAGTAGCGGGCGGTAGCACGTTGACAAGCAAGCGCCATTCTATATAATTAGTGTTACTGTCATGAGAAAAAAAGTTGCTTCGATCTTATTGCTTATTTTACTGGTTATCGGATTGGGCTTGCTCTGGACAGGTTATTCAGAGAAAGTCCGTGTTTTTAATCCGACAGTTGAAGCCAGGCTGGATCAGCTAATGCAAAGTTCTCTGGAAAAATATAACGCGCCCGGTATGATCCTGGGGGTGTGGGTGCCCGGCCGGGGTAATTATTTCAAAGCTCTCGGCACAGCCAATCTGGCCACCAGGGCCGATATGGACCCGACTAACCGATTCCGCATAGGGAGTTTAACAAAAACATTTACGGCCACTGTGGTTCTTCAGCTGATTGATGAAGGCCGGTTGGGGTTGGATGATAGTATTGAAAAATATACCGCCCATGTGCCTCAAGCTGACAAGATCACTATCAGACAATTATTAAATATGACAAGTGGCGTGTATGATTATACGGAACTCTTTTGGTTGGAAGAACAGTTGGCAGAAAACCGGTTTGGCAATTGGGTGCCCGAAGAGTTGGTGGCCGCGGCTGTAACCCACAAGCCGAATTTTGAGCCGGGACAGGGGTATCATTATTCCAACACCAACTATGTTTTGTTGGGCATGATCGTGGAGAAACTTACCGGCGACAGGCTCAATAACCAAATAAAGATGAGAATTACAGACAAGCTGCGGCTTACCAACACTTTTTTCCCTTCGGGCAATAAAATCATTGGCAATTATATCTCCGGGTATTTTGATGAAAAAGAAAATGGTAAGTTGATCGACTGGACCGAGCAGGATGTTTCGCGGGCCTGGGCGTCCGGCGCCATAGTCTCTAATGTTTATGATTTAAAAACATATATTAAAGCATTAGGCGAGGGGGTTTTTTTGAGCCGGGAGCTTCAACATGTCAGGTTGTCTGACTGGGTTGATATTAAGAGCAAGCAGATTTCCAGCCTGCAATATGGTTTGGGCATTTTTACGCTGGGGGGATTTGTGGGGTACAATGGCGAGCTTCCCGGATATGTTACCTTAGCGATGTACAATCCTCAAAACAAAGCTACGATCGTTTTTATGTTAAATACGCAGCCGGCTCAGGCTGAGGCCGCGCTTATGATTTTTCAAGAATTGCTGGAGATTGTTTTTCCGTAATTAGACAAGTTTTTAACCTGATGCTATAATTTTTCCAGATGCGGAGGGATGGCCGAGTGGTTGATGGCGGTAGTCTTGAAAACTACTATGCGCGCAAGCGTATCGGGGGTTCTCCCGTTGCTCATTATTACAAATAGTAGTAACAACGGGATCTCGTCGTTTCAATAATTATATTATAATGAGCGACGGGAAAATCCTCCTGTTAGTTGGTGGTAAGTTGTAGGTCCGATGAAAACGGACCGTGTTGTCAGTTAATGCGGAGGGATGGCCGAGTGGTTGATGGCGGTAGTCTTGAAAACTACTATGCGCGCAAGCGTATCGGGGGTTCAAATCCTCCTCCCTCCGTATTAACTAACAACTAACAACACGCTCGCTGTGTTCGCTACAACGAACAACTTTTTTGTTAGTTGGTGGTAAGTTGTATGTCCGATGAAAACGGACCGTGTTGTCAGTTAATTGGGAGGAGTGGCTGAGCGGTTGAAAGCGGACGCCTCGAAAGCGTCTATGGCAGCAATGTCATCGGGGGTTCAAATCCTCCCTCCTCCGGTCCTAAAATTGTGATATAATGTTTTCTCTCGAGGGGCCGTAGTGTAGCCTGGTTTAACACATCTGCCTGTCACGCAGAAGATCGAGGGTTCAAATCCCTTCGGCCCCGTTCTACTTCGCTTTGTTAGCCACGTAGAACGAGTTTTACTCATGTTCGTATCTCGAACAATATTTAATTAACACGCGCTGGTCTTGTGGTGACAATGGCAACCTGGCGGCATCAGGATGTAGGAGGTAATGGAGCTCTCTGCTGAATATGTTAAAGAGCGTAGGGTAATCCAGCAAGATTTGAATTTCGCTAAGCCGCGAAGTCCGGGCAAATTCGAGGATATAGCTTAACATAATTTTTGCATCCAGTGTCGGCACCAGTTTTAAACCGTATGTGCCCAGGGCCGGGAAAGCCACAGTCCTTTTTTCTGTTAAATCCCCTGTAGTTAGTCCTTCCGCCAATACGAGCGCATTATAAACACATTGCTCAAAAACGTCTCTAATAGTCAGGTTTGTGCCGTACATGGGGTGGAACCAAGGTGGATAATTAGGCAAAAAATGAAATTTCCCCCAAAAATTGCCGATATATACAGTAGAACGGTGGTAAATCACGAGATGATTAAGTTATGAAACTAGAAGACAAAATAAGAGACAGAAGAGTTGTTTACTTTTTTCGCGGCAATGTTTCTATTGCCACCGAGCTGGCGCTTCTTTACTATTTATTGGGTAAAAGAAAGAAGTGCCGCAAAAAGATCGCTGAAGCCTGCGGTCACGCCATTGAGTGGCTGCAAAAGGCACAAGTTGCTATCCCTGAATATCTGAGGCAGCTTAGTTGTTACGGACAGTTGGAAGAAATAGAGAAATTATTGGTCAAAGCTAAAGCTAATATCTAGATTTTTGATATTGGCACCGGCAGGACCAGTTTCGATTCGCTTAGCGGGTCGGGACTGGTCTTTTTTTTGATAGATCACTAAAAGGAGTGACAAAAATGAATCACCAAGAGTGGTTTGAGAGATTGAAATCCAGGCTGGAAGCTGATGAGCCCCGAGTTTACGGGCACTTATGGGTTGAGGACCGTTGGACAATTATTCAAGTAGCGCTGATCAAGATGGCTATACAAATGCTGCCAAATTTGCAAAGGAGGATTGTGGAGTTGATGTTTTTTAATGATTTAACAGATGACAAAGTGGCTCGGGAATTAAAGTTATCAAGGACCAGAGTCCATTATTTAAAGCAAAAAGCCTTAAAAACCTTGATGCGATCAAATTTCGTATTATTGGCAATGTCACCGGGTATTCTGGAGCGAAAATATTCAGGCTGAGCCTGAATCCTTGCACAATATGGAGGACGAATGGTAGAATATGTAAAGGTACTTAAAGAGAACTCAATGCCCCAAAATACACCTCGCAATTTTTGGTGTTGCTGTCTGGCTAGGGGAGGCCACGGGGAAAGCTGCGTGCAAATGTCGAATGACCAATTCTTTGGCTCTGTTCGGGATAAATGTCCAATTTCCAATGTTTATATAAAAGGAGTAAATTGTGATGAAAAAAATGTGTAAACTTGTTTCTGTTATTTTTGTTTGTCTTATGCTATCTGCTTCGTTTGTTGCTGCCGAGGAGGCCCTGACACTAGAGATTTTATTGTCAAAAGTCCAGGCCAACCAGTTAAAAGTTATTGACATGTATGCGGAGACCACGACAAAGATAACTTCCAACTTACAACTAACAACTGACAACAAAACCGGGTCGCAGACCATGACGCAAAAAGCCAAGATGTGGACTAAGGGAACTGATAAATCTAAGATTGAGATGATCTCGCCTACCAAGCAAATCACGATTACCAATGGTGATCAAATGGCGATCATTAATCCTGAAACCGGGCAAAAGGTTATTCAAGATTTATCCAAGACTAAGAATCCTCTTGGAGGGAACCAGAGTGACCAGATGAACCTGCAAAAGGCCATGGAATACTTTAATTTATCTCTTAAAAAAGCTGATGCCTACTATATTATAACCGGGGTGCCCAAGAAAGAGAATAAATTTATGGGCAAGATGGAATTTTATATTGATTCTGCCTCCTGGGTGCCGGTCAAGGTCCTTATGTATGATGCTAAGAATAAGTTGATCAGCCAGTCAACCATGGAGTACAAGAAGATTGAAATTGGCAAAGATTCTATCTGGCAATTAGCCAAAAGTGTTTCCAACGTTAATACGCCGATGGGGGCAATGAAGGTGGAGATGGGGTTTGAAAATATAAAAGTAAATGAGGGGGTTAGTGATAAGGAGTTTGAGGTGAAGTGATGTCAAAGTTGATTCCGATTGAATGAATTGACACCCTGTCCCTTTATTCTTACTTTGCTTCGGTTTTGTCATATACCTGATATTTTATATCAGGTGTTGCATTTCTTTGTTGAACTCGAGCATGATCCTATTGCCAAGTCAAGACAAAACTGATATTCTTTAACCGAGGTGGCGAAAAATTGAATAAACTTGTTCCTACTAAGCTTTTTTTAACTAAAGGTGTCGGCCGGCATAAAGAAAAACTGGCCAGCTTTGAGATGGCGCTGCGCGATGCCGGTGTCCAGGCTGTCAATTATGTCCAGGTCTCCAGTATTTTTCCGCCGGGCTGCAAGCTTATTTCCAGAGAACATGGCCTAAAATATATTAATCCCGGAGAGATAACTTTTATTGTTATGGCCAAGAACCAAACGGACGAACCGCATCGCCTGATTTCCGCGTCGTTGGGCATGGCTATCCCGGCCGACGAAAAGTCTTATGGCTACTTAAGCGAGCATCACGCCTGCGGACAGACGGACGAAGAATGCGGTGAATATGCCGAGGATATCGCCGCGCAGATGCTGGCCACAACCCTGGGTGTCCCTTTTGACGAAGCCTCCAGTTGGGACGAACGCCAGGAGCTTTGGAAACTTTCCAATGAAATAGTAAGAACAAAGCATACGACTCAAAGCGCGATCGGACAAAGAGGCCTGTGGACCACTGTTATCGCCGCCGCGGTGCTTATCCTTGACCACGAAACAAATATCGGCAAACCGGAAGAAAATAATAGACAAGAAAATGGAAAATGATGGAACTGTCGATAAAGGGTTTTATCAAAACCTCATTTTTAGATTGGGACGGCAAAATCGTCTCCACTCTTTATGTCGCAGGTTGTAACTTCCGCTGCCCCTTTTGCCACAACTTTGGATTGATCGAAAAACCGCAAAGCTACGAGACTGTCCCCCGGGCGCGTATTGATAAGTTTTTGCTGGAGCATAAGGACTTTATCGATGGCATCTGTTTGACCGGAGGAGAACCCTGTTTGCATAAAAACAGCGGTTTGTTTGAGTTCCTGCGCCATATTAAGGAGCTGGGGATGCAAATCAAATTTGATACGAATGGGACAGACCCGCGGTGCCTAAAAAAAGCGGTTGACGAAAATTTATTGGATTATATTGCCATGGATATCAAGGGGCCGTTGGATGAAAGATACGATAAGCTTTCGGGTGTTAAAACAGATTTAACCAAAATAAATGAAAGCATCAGGTTTATCCGGGATAGCGGAGTGCCTTATGAATTTAGAATGACGGTTGTCCCTACCTTGTTGGAGAGGGTGGATGTCAGGGCGGTGGCGAAGGCTTTGGCCGGCGCCCAGAAATTAATTTTGCAGCAATTTTCCGAGAAGAATTGTTGGGATTTATCGTTAAGAAAAATCAAGCCTTATGCCAAAGAAGAACTCGAGGTTATGGCCGGCCTGGCCAAAGAATTCGTGCCCGACACTTTTTTGCGCGGCGTCTAATATATTTCAACTTGAAATAGTTTCAAAATTTCTGTATTATTCATGTTTGACGCGACTCGGTAGCTCAGCTGGTAGAGCATTTGCCTTTTAAGCAAGTGGTCCTGGGTTCGAATCCCAGCCGGGTCAGTGGCGCGGTAGCTCAGTTGGTAGAGCAGAGGACTGAAAATCCTCGTGTCGCCGGTTCAATTCCGGCCTGCGCCACCATCTTATTAACAAAAGGAGCGGAGGAATGATTACGAAGATAAAGAAACAAATGCAAAGCAAATTCCTAAAAACCTGTTTGATGATGTTGGTTTTGATCTTGTTGATCCTGGGAGTGAGGTTTCTGTTTTTTGCGGATAGCGCCCCAACCATGAGACAGGTCTTAACCCATAATCCTCCGGCCAATGATTATGACCTATCCATGTTTATTGTTTCTTTGCTGGCTTTTTCTTTCGCGACCTTGTCGGTGGCCAAGGGCTACGAGATCTTGCGGAGGACAAAGGAGGTTGTGGTTTCGGTTTTGCCGGCAGCGGCGGATGAAGCCGTCTCCGGCAGTGCCAAAAATAAAAAAGATCAATACGAAATTCTGATCGAAGAGATGAAAAAAAGCATTGATAAATTAATGCGTAAAGAAGATTGTCTTGAACAGGAAAACTCTGTTTTGCGGGAACAGGTCAAAAATCTCTCTTCTGATTCCGAAGATTTGACCCGGGTAGAGCAAATGCTGCGCAAGAGTAATATTTCTTTAAGTAAAGAGTGCGAAAGATTGAAGGCCGAAAGCGAAACAATTATAGCTGGTAAAACCGGTAAGAGAAAAAGGGTGAAGAGTAAAAAATGAAGAAGGTTGTGCTGAGCCTGGGGATTGTGTTTATGTTGGGAACGCTGGCTGTGTCGCAGTTTAGTTTTTATCCAATCGATAATTTTGAGAACGGGAAGTTTGCCGAGGGGGCAAAGTGGTGGCGCTTTGGCGATTTGAAAGTTGAAGCCGTAAAAAACGTTTATGCCGAGCAGCCGCCCGATTTGATCGCGGAGTCTTGTGGCGAATATGCTCTGCAGTTGAAAGGCCAGACTAATGATTGGTACGTTGGAGGGATTGGCACGGAATTAGGCCTGGACGCGTCAAGCTATTCGCGGTTCCAAATTGATGTTTATGGAGATAATATCTGGCAGGGCAAACTGAAGGTTGAGTTTTTTGAAGATGATAACGGTAATTATAATATCGAACAGGATCCGCAAAACCAGTACGAACCTGTTTTTGACGATAAATGGGTAGTCGAGATACAGATCCAGGGGGAAGGGTATACTCGTGTTTCTATACCTTTCTCGGCGTTTCGCGATGTTAATCCCAAAGTAGGGGATGATATCTGGAATCCGGATCAGAAGAATGGTTCCGGTGGGCTGCAAAAATTGCAGCTGGTGGCGATTTCTGAAAATCAAAAAGGGATGATGAATCTTAGAGTGGACAACCTGCTCTTGACCTATTGATTGTATTATAAGGAGGAGTTATGAGAAAGATTGCGGTTTGGGTATTTGTCTTGGTTTTAGCAACAATGGCTGCAGGGGCCGATCAGTCGGGTATTTCCAGGGAAGATTTAAGCATGAAGGCCGGAGCTTCGGAACCGGGTGAGGCTTTGTCTCTGGTCTGGGTGGAGGCCTACGTTTATCCAAAAGAGGTTAAGGAAGATCGGGTCATCTCTTTGGGCGTCAGGGTGACGACAAAACTGGAGGCCGTTGAGGCGACTTTCGATTTTAATGAAAAAAAAGTTGCTTTAACTTCGCAGGATGGCTTGAGCTGGAGCGGCGCTTATCAAATACCGGATGGCGTTGAACCCGGTCTACATGTCGCGCGCTACGGCATTATCGGTGTCAAAGGCAGAATCCTGCGCACCGTTGATTTTTTTGTTAAACAAGGCTCCCAATTAAGCGCGGCGGGCAATAATATTGCCGAGGGAGAGATTGTAAAATCACGTAATTGGCCGTTAACTGTTACAGCTACCGGCGCGGCTTTGGTGGATGGAAAGGTGCGCATCCTCAACAGGGGGCATAAAGTTATAGGCGTTAGTAAGGTTTCCGGTTATCAAGTCATTTTAGAAGACGGTTCGGAAGCCTGGCTTCCTATGTCTATGGTAAATAATCCTCTGGATGACTATTACAAATATGGCTACCAGTCATATCAGGCCGGCGATTATTTGGCGGCAATCGATTATTACAAGAATACTATCGCGATGGACTCTGATTTTGCCAATGGCTATTTTGGGTTGGCCAGGAGTTATTATAAAGACGGGGATTTAGAGGGGGCTTATCGTTCTCTTATGCAGGCGACGCGTCGCGACGATCACAATATGGAATATAAGCTTTTAGCCAATACTTTGGCCGGCGAATATTTTACGACCGCCCGGTCTAAGTTTAATGACAACAGGTTTAATGAAGCGGTGGCCGCGTATCAAAAGGTTTTGCAGCTTAAACCGAGTTCCACCTCGTCCTGGATTAATTTAGGGAAATGTTATGTTGAACTGGGTTTGGCGCTGGAGGCCGATGAGTCCTGGCGGGAGGCCTTTAAACTTAGTCCGGAAGACACAGAAATCCATGCTCTTTTGAGGCTGGATACCGACTCAGTGGCGATTGCCGGTGGAGAAATTAAAAAGCAGACTGTGGCCCGGGTTATCGCGTCTAAAGCAAAGGCTGTGGCTGCAGTGATTGCTAAAAAGGAGATGCTAAGTGTAAAAGTTTCAAACTTGCCGCCGGTAATTTCCGACGATACGGTCGCGCTGGTCAAGGGGGAAAAAACCAAAAAGGGGACAAGCGTTAAGTCGGCCGTTCAATCGGTCGTCGCTTTAACCAAATCTCTGGGGACGCCGGTAAAGGAAAAGGGCTGGCAGACGTCGAAAAGCGGGAAATCTTACCTGGTGCGCTTTCTCTGTGAGCAAGGAACCGGTGTAATTGAGGCATTTGAGTGGCTGGTTGATGTTGACACAAAGCATGTCTCGGCCAGCAATGCTAATGCCAGGTTGCTTATGGATAGATGGTGATTAACTTACAACTAACGACTAACAACTAACAACCGATTGTATAACTATTATATTGATCCCATCATTTATTAAGTTGTCAGTTGTAAGCTGTTTGTTAATAATGCCGCTGTAGCTCAACTGGCAGAGCAGCTGATTTGTAATCAGCAGGTTGGTGGTTCAACTCCACTCGGCGGCTGTTTTTTAACTAACAACTAACAACTAACAACCGATTGTATAACTATTATATTGATCTCATCATTTATTAAGTTGTCAGTTGTAAGTTGTTTGTTAATAATGCCGATGTAGCTCAGTTGGTAGAGCAGCTGTTTCGTAAACAGCAGGTCAGCGGTTCGATCCCGCTCGTCGGCTAAATAATATAAATATGTTAATAAAAATTATTAAAGTAGGTAGTTTGCAAACTAATTGCTATATAGTTGTTGATGAGAAAAGCACCGAGGCGATTATCATTGATCCGGGTGATGAGGCCGCCAAGATTTTGCCCAACCTGGCAGGTTTAAGTATCCGCTATATCGTAATAACCCATGGACACCCCGATCATTTTGGGGCGCTTGATGAGATAAAAAAACAGACGCGAGTTCCGGTTTTAATACATCCCGATGATAATTGGTTTATCGAGGGAGATAATAATTTAAAAGACGGTGACGAGATCAAATTCGGCAGCCTGACTCTGAAAGTAATCCATACCCCGGGACATTCTCAAGGCTCCCTTTGCCTCTACCTGCCCGGGCATCTGTTTAGCGGCGATACATTGTTTTCTACTACCCATGGTCGTGTTGATCTGCCCGGCAGCTCCCCTCGGGCCATGCGCCAATCTCTCAAAACACTAGCCGCCCTTCCGGATGACACAATTGTCTACCCCGGCCATGATGAAACGACCACCATCGGCCAGGAAAAGGAGCGGGGGACCCTTGAGTAATCAGATCTATCTTTTTTATGGCGACGAAGATCTTTTGCTGCAAAATAAAGTGCGGCAATTAAGTGCCGGCGCTTCCAATGTTGAACAAATCGATGCCAATGCTTCAAGCCTGGAGGTAATTGTCTCCGCGCTGCAAACACAGCAGCTCTTTTGCAATGACAAGCTGTTGATAATTAATGATCTGGATTTGAAAACAAATATTTGGGACGAATTAGCTCCGGTCTTGCAGGCCGTACCGGTGGGGATAACAGTTATCCTCTGTGCTTCGTTCCTTAGTAAGCGTTCAAAAATCTATAAACTGGTTGAAAAGATCGGTGAGGTGTGTGAATTTAAATCGTTTGCGCCCTGGGAACAGGATCAGGTTGTCTCCTGGATTGTGCGGCAGGCAAAGTCGCTGGGCAAAGAAATTGACCGGGCGGCGGCCATAACCATGCAGGATATCTGCGGAAGTAATCTAAGAAAACTTGGTTCTGAAATTGATAAACTAATTACTTATGTTGGCGAGAGAAAAACAATCAGCCAGGAAGATGTAGGCAAACTGGCCTCACCCGGAGAGATCAGTGTCTTTGCTTTGTCCGATGCGGTGGCCAATAAAGAGCTAAAGAATGCTCTGGCCGCTTTTCGTTTGCTCTATAGGAACCAGGTGGCCTATTTTCAAGTGCTGTCATTGTTAGCCAACCAATTCCGCATTATGCTATTGTTAAAATCGGAAAAGAATACTATAAAAATTGCGCAGGTTTTAGGCACAAAACCTTATTTTGTCAATAAATGCCAGCGCAGCGCGGCCCGTTATAGCGAAGCTGAGCTGAGGAGAAACCTGGAACTTCTTTTGGAGGCGGACCTAAAATTAAAAAGCGGGGAACAACAGTTGTCGACATTTGAAATCTTGTTAACTTCTTTGTGCGCGGAGTAATATGGCCAATAAAAACAGGTTATTAATCCTGCTGTCGTTTTTTGTTTTTTTATTCATTGTGATAATTCTTCGCCTGGTTGATGTGCAGATTATCCGCCATAGCTTTTATGAAGAAAAATCCAAAGGCCAGCGTACGCGCTTGATTAACCTGGCGGCCCAGAGGGGTGATATTGTCGACCGTAACGGCAATATTTTGGCCACTTCACTGGACACCTATTCCGTCTATTTGTACAAAAAGGGTTGGTTGGGTCGCAAACTTTCGTTGGCGGAAGCCAAGAAGCTTCAAGCCGAAAATTCCAAAGAAATAAGCATATTGCCGGAAAAGAAAAGAGTCTATCCAAAACAAAAATTATTGGCACAGGCCATTGGCTTTGTTGGTCTGGATAACCAGGGGTTGTCCGGTATTGAATTGGCTTTTGATGAATATTTAAGAGGCAGGGAAGGTAAGGTTATAACCGAAGGCGATCCAAAAGGCAGGGAGCTTTACGGGGCTTTGAGAGAGTTGAAATCTGGGGAAGACGGCATGAGCTTGACTTTAACCATTGACGAGAATATTCAGTATGTGGCGGAGCGGGAAATTGCCGAACAGGTAAAGAAGTCGAGTGCTTTGTCCGGCATGTGTGTTGTCATGGATGCCAGGACAGGGGAGATCCTCGCCCTGGCGAGCAAGCCGGATTTTAATCCCAATGCTTATCAGAAATACGATAAGAAACTATGGCACCCCAGGTTTTTGGACCCTTATGAGCCGGGATCGACTTTTAAATTAATTACCGTGGCTAGCGCCCTGGAAAAAAGGGTGGTAACCGTGGATATTAAACTCAAGGCTCTGGATTCGATTACCGTGGGCGGCAAGGTGATCCAGAATTCTCATAACGTGAAATGGCCGGGCGGCACAATTACTCTTTCGCGCATGCTCGAAGAATCGATCAATACGGGAGCGGTGCAGGTTGCCCTAAAATTGGGCAAAGAGAAATTTTATCAGAGCATCAAGGATTTTGGTTTTGGCCACAAGAGCAAGTTTGGTTTGTGGGGCGAGTCCGGCGGGATAGTTAACCACTGGAAATACTGGAACCAGCCTGATATTGCCATGATCAGTTTTGGCCAGACTATCGCGGTAACCCCCATGCAGTTGCTGACGGCGGTTGCTTCTTTTGCCAACGGAGGCTATCTCTTAACACCTTTGCTGGTCAAGCGCATAGAAAGCAAAGATGGAAAATTTGTAAAGGTTTTTAGTAATGATTACGATAAACGCGTAATCGGCGCGCAGACCGCGGACTGGATGAAAAAACTGATGCTTAACGTGGTTGTGCATGGCTCCGGCCGGCGCGCCCGGATGGAGGCTTTTAAGGTCTGCGGCAAGACCGGTACGGCGCAAAAGACTGTGCCGGGCGGTCGCGGATATCTGAAAGACCATTACATCGCCTCCTTTATCGGTTTTGCTCCGTACGATAACCCCCGCCTGGTAGCTTTGGTCATTGTTGACGATCCCAGAGGGGGGTATTGGGGGGAAACGGTTTGCGGCCCGGTTTTTAAGCGCGTGGTGGAGTATAGCCTGCGTTATTTGAACGTTGAACCAGATATGTTATAATCAAAAAATGGAAATAAAGCGTGTCTTATCAGGCATACAACCAACAGGACGTCTGCACCTGGGTAATCTGATTGGGGCCATTGAAAACTGGGTAAAGCTGCAGGCTGAGTTTGACTGTTATTTCTTTATTGCCGATCTGCACGCTTTGACCTCATCTTACGAAGATGTAAAAAATCTGAAGGAAGATATCAATAACGCGGCTATTGACCTCTTATCGTCGGGCTTGGACCCCCAAAAATGCGTAATTTTTAAACAGTCAGACTTGCCGGAACACGCGGAACTTCATTTCTTGTTTTCTATGATAACTCCGCTGTCCTGGTTGGAGCGAGTCCCGACTTATAAAAGTAAGATTGAAGAATTAACAGGCCAGGACCTGGGTACTTATGGTTTTCTGGGTTATCCTGTGCTGCAGGCGGCGGATATTTTAATGTACAAAGCGGCATTGGTGCCGGTGGGACAGGACCAGCTTCCCCATATCGAGTTGACCAGGGAGATTGCCCGTCGTTTTAATTCTTATTACAAAGAAATTTTCCCTTTGCCCAAAGATCTTTTGACCCGGTTTCCGTCCCTGCCGGGTTTAGACGGCAGAAAAATGAGCAAGTCTTATAATAATACAATTGCCATCTCTGATGCGCCGGAGGTGATTGAGAAAAAAGTCTCAACCATGATCACGGATCCGGCGCGAGTTAAAAAATCGGACAAAGGCCATCCTGAAGTTTGTTCTGTTTATGAGTTTTATAAGGTTTTTGCCAGGGAGCGCTCCGCGCTTGTGGCGGAGGAGTGCCGGGCGGCGCGGCGCGGCTGTGTTACCTGCAAAAAAGAATTAGCCGAAATACTTATCGGCTATCTGGCGCCAATACATAAAAAAAGAAAAGAATTCGAAAAAAATCCCGAACAAATTGAGGGTATTTTGGCGGCTGGAACCGGGCAAGCCAAGAAAATTGCCGCCCAAACCCTAAAAGAAGCCAAGCAAGCGATGGGATTAATATGACCGAAGAAGTAGCTTATCAAATTAATCTTGATGTTTATCAGGGACCATTTGGTCTGCTGCTCAAGGCTATTGACGAAGGTAATCTTGATATCCATCAGGTCTCTCTTGCCCGGATCACCGCCTCTTATCTTGATTACTGGAAGCATGAAAGCCCCGATATCGTTTTAGCCTCCGATTTTTTGCTTATGGCGGCCTGCCTTTTGGAATTAAAATCAAAGAGGCTGTTGCCTGTCAGAGAAGAAATCTTTA
>METP01000066.1 GCA_001771365.1 candidate division WOR-1 bacterium RIFCSPLOWO2_02_FULL_46_20
ATCAGGTCACCATGGGTGGAGAAACGCATAAACTGCCGGAACCATTTATGGTTATGGCTACCCAAAACCCGATTGAACAAGAAGGGACCTACCCGCTGCCCGAAGCAGCCATTGACCGTTTCATTTTTAAATTAAAAATAGGTTACCCCAGAAAAGAAGAAGAATTAACCATTATCGACCATGCTTTGATCGGCAAAGATCCGGTCTTAAAAAAAGCGACCTCTATCAATGAAATTATGGCGACCCGCGAAATTATCAACCAAATATATATTGACGAAAAACTTAAAAAATATATCGTCGATCTGGTTTTTGCCACCCGCAACCCGGAAGATTATAAATTATCCGACATCAAAGGCTTAATCCAATATGGGGCATCGCCAAGAGCTTCTATCTACTTAGCCCATACAGCCAAGGGGCATGCCTTTACCAGAAGACGCGGCTATGTCACCCCCGACGACATTAAATCAATCGGCATGGATGTGCTGCGGCATAGGATTATCTTAAGCTACGAGGCCGAGGCCGAAGAACAAACCCCGGAATCAATTATCCAAAAAATATTTAATACTATAGAGGTGCCATAAATCGTGCTGGACCGGTCTGTTTACAAGAAAATCCGACAGATCGAAGTCCGCTCCCGCAAGGCCGTCAACCAACTCTTCGCTGGCCAGTATCGGAGCGTCTTCAAGGGCCAGGGTCTGGAATTCCACGAAGTCCGTGAATACATCCCCGGCGATGATATACGTTTTATCGACTGGAACGTCAGCGCCCGACTGGGCCACCCCTATGTTAAAAAATTCATTGAGGAACGACAGCAAACCTTGATGCTGGTCGTCGATATCAGCGCTTCCCAGGATTTTGGCTCGGTTAAACAGAGCAAAAACGAAACCGCCGCTGAGATTGCCGCCGTCCTCGCTTTTTCTGCCATCAAGAATAACGACCTGGTCGGCCTGCTCATGTTTTCCGACAAAATTGAAAAATATATCCCTCCCAAAAAAGGTAAAAGACATGTCTTGAGAGTTATCAGGGAAATATTATTCTTTAAGCGTGAAAGTAAAAAAACCAACTTGCCGCAAGCGCTGCGCTACCTGAACCGGGTCTGCAAAAAAAACGCCGTTACCGTTATCATCTCCGATTTCTTCGATATAGATTTTGAAAAACCGATCCGGGTTCTATCCAAGCATCACGATGTGATTCCGATCATCATCAAGGACCGCTTTGAAAAAGAGCTGCCAAAACTTTCTTTAGTCGACCTGGAAGATCCGGAGACCGGCAATATTTACCGGATAGACTTGTCAGACGCCGTTATCACCGAAAAATACAAAAACCACAGCCAAAATGAAACAAACAAGCTGAAAACTTTCTTTAGATCGCTTAGTCTGGATAATCTCGAGTTAACAACCGACGGCAATTACGCGCTTCCCCTGACAAAATTCTTTAAAGCCCGGGAAAGAAGGCTCAAACACTAATGCCTGAACAGCTAAAAGATATTAAAGGGATATTCTACGTTCTTGATCTGTGGACGTTTTTATATTTTTTTTCTCTCTTCCTGGGGTTGGCTGCCATCGCCTATTACCTTTACCTGGTGTCAAAAAGGCAGAAACCCGTAACGGTTAAATTAACCCCCGCCCACCCCTTTCACATAATCGCCCTGGAAGCCCTGGAACAAATTAACCCGGAGGAATATTTCGACAGAAAAGCTTTGAAAGAATATTATTTTATAATTACAGAGATTGTGCGTGAATTCTTGGCACAAAACTATCGTATTGATACACTGGAAAAGACCTCGTTTGAACTTATAGAGGAGCTTGAACGCGTTGAGCGCGATTATGACAAAGTTAAGCGCCTTGATCATTATCTAAGCGAATGTGATCTGGTTAAATTTGCCAAGTTTAAGCCCGCACTCTCGGAAATGAAACTCAAAAAAGACGAGTCGATCCGGATTATACGGGATTGCCATAAAAATGCACTTTAATAATTTACTTCTTATATTATTAATATTTCCTCTGCCGTTTCTATACTATTATCTTAAGAAACAAAAGCCGGCGACATTGTATCATCCGGACCTTGGCTCTAAACTTTCCGGCAACCTGCCAAATTTAAAATTTAAAGCCAACCTGCCGCTGCTGCTGCGCCTGGCGGCATTATTATTGCTGATCCTGGCGCTGACGCGACCGCAAATGGGCTTTATATCCGATACCAGCAATCGCTCTGGCGTGGATATTATGGTTGCCCTGGATATTTCCAGCAGTATGAACGCCGAAGATTTTAAACCCAATCGCATTGCCGCCGCCAAAGAGGTTTTAACCAAATTTATCAACGGCCGGCCCAATGACCGACTCGGACTGGTTGTCTTTGGCAGTCAAAGTTACGTCCAATGCCCGCTGACTACCGACCACCGCACCCTGATCGATTATCTTGACAACGTCTACATTGGCCTGGCGGAAGACGGAACAGCGATTGGCATGGCTTTGGCCAATTGTGTTAATCGTCTAAAATATTCACAGGCCAAAAGTCGGGTTATTCTATTATTAACCGACGGCGATAACAACGCCGGAGAGATTGATCCCAAAACCGCGGCCAAATTAGCCCGGGCCATGGGGATTAAGATATATGCAATCGGCATCGGCGATCCCAAAGGAGCTCCCATTAAGGTCAAAGATCAGTTTGGCCGGGAATTTTATGCCCGCAATCCTGACGGCTCACTTTTCCTGACCAAAATGAATGAACAGGGCTTACAGGAGATCGGCACTATAAGCGAAGGCGATTATTTTATTGCCAGCAATATTGGCAAACTCCACACAGTTTTCGATAAGATTAATCAATTGGAAAAATCAAGATTCAGCCCCAAAGATATGTTTGTATTTGAAGAACGTTTTTATTGGTTCGCTTTTCCCGCTTTTTGGCTTTTACTCCTTGAATTCACTGTTAGGCGCTTTTATTTAAGGAAAGTGCCGTAATGAAAAAAAACTGCTACCCCACAATAAATTGTGGGGAATCTATGAGGAAAAATTCCCCAGATATTAATCTGGGGTTTAGCCCCTTAAACTTATGATCTTTAGTAATGCGGCATACTTATGGTGGCTCTTACTGGTAATCGCGGGGATATTTTTGGAAATATTTCTTTATAAAAAACGTCAGGAGCTGTTGGGCCAACTGTTCCCCAATGACCTGAAGGCGCTGATGCTCCGGCATTGGGACAGCAGTAAACATATTTTTAAGATTGCCCTCTTTATCGCGGCAATTTTCTTCTTGGTCCTGGCACTGGCCAGGCCGCAATGGGACAAGAAGGAGGCGGTATCCGGCCGCCAGGGTATCGATATTATTTTTGCTATAGACACTTCGCGAAGCATGCTGGCCAAAGATCTGCCGCCTAACCGACTGGAGAATGCCAAGGCATCGCTGGCACTGCTCTTAGACCAACTGGCTGGCAATCGGGTCGGCTTAGTTGCTTTTGCCGGGACCAGCTTTATCCAATGCCCATTAACCAATGACATTGATACGATTAAACTATTTTTAAGTTCAATTGACACTGAATTAATCCCCAATCCCGGCACCAATATCGGTAAGGCCATCAATACCGCTATCAAAGCCTTTGGCAAATCAAGCAATAGCAAGGCAATCATCATGTTAACCGACGGTGAAGAGCTGGATGGCAGCGCAATTGCGGCCGCCGACAATGCCGCGAAGAATAAGATCAGCATTTACGCGGTTGGCATCGGCTCGCTGGACGGCGCCACCATCCCGGCGCTGGATAAAGACGGCAAAGAAAACGGAGTAAAGAAAGATGATGACGGCAACGTTATCTTAACTCGTACCAATCCAGAACTTTTGGAAATACTGGCCAAAAAGACCAAAGGCAAAGCCTTTATGATAACGGAAGGGAGAAGTGGCTTTCAAAAACTCTTTGCGGCCATCAGCTCCCTGCCCAAGCAGCACCTAAAAAATTCACTCGCTTTCCAATATCACGACCGTTTTCAAATCTTTATCTTTTTAAGCCTTGCTTGTCTCATTACAGAAATGTTAATCTCGGAGCGCAGAGATGAGAAATAAAATAGTCTTCCTTATTTTTACCTTTTTAATTTTGAGTTTTAAACTTTGTTTTGCCCTGCCCCTGCGTTCGGAGCTTAATAAAGCCAACGATCTTTACAATCAGAAGCTGTTTTATAAAGCCGGCCAGGAATACGGTAAAATATTAAAGGGACAACCAAAAGACAATAAAACAAAATTCAATCTCGGTAACTCATTTTACAAACTGGGTGAGTTTGAAGAGAGCCAAAGAGTTTTCGCGGCGTTGACGCAGGAAGCCAAATCGGCCGGTTTAAAAGAAAAAGCCTTTTATAATTTAGGCAACAATTATTTCCAGCAACAAGCTTACCAGGGGGCCATCGACGCTTATGAGGAAGCGCTTAAAATTGAGCCTGATGACAAAGACGCCAAAGACAACCTGGCACTGGCCAAAAAATTACTCAAAGAACCTCCGCCTAAAAAGGATAACAAAAAAGACAAGGACAAAAATAAAGACAAGGATAAAGATCAACAGGATCAAAAACAAAATAAGCCGGGCCAAATGAATGAACAAGATGCCGAAAGGATATTAAAAGCGCTCGAAAATAAAGAGAAGCATAAGGACAAGAAAGAGGGCCAAGGACTGGGAGCCGGGAAAGGCAAAGATTGGTGATGCGAAAAGTAATTTTGGCAATGATTATTTGCTGTTTGGGTTTTGCCGCTTATGGTGACACTCAATTCACTGCGAGGGTGGATAAAACTTCAGTCGCGCTTGATGATGTTGTTTCATATACTTTAACTGTCGCCGGATCAGGAGCCAACAACGCACCAAGCCCTGCCCTGCCCAGCTTCTCCAATTTACAAATCATATCTACATCCCAATCTTCCAATATTTCGATCGTCAACGGCCAGATGAGCGCGGAAAAATCATATACCTATACTCTCCAGCCCACCCAGGTTGGTCAAGCGCATATTGGCGCCGCCAACATTAACGTCAACGGGCAAACCTTGACCAGTAATCCCATTGATATCACTGTCACGGAAGCAACGGGCAACAAGCCGCAACAACAAGCACAACAACGTCAGAGCTTCCCCTTACTCCGGGATGATGATTTCTTCAACTTTGCTCCTCCCCATTTCAGACAGAGCCAACCGGTCAAAGATCCGGTTAAAGTATTAAGCAAAGTGAACAGACGCTCTGCCTATGTCAACCAACTTGTTCTTTTAACTTTTTCCTTTTATCGCAGAGTAAATTTATTTCAACAACCGTCTTTTGCACCGCCAAACACAACCGGTTTCTGGTCAATTCAATTACCGGTAAGCCAACGATTACGTGAAGTAGAGCTGGATGGCTATCGCTACCTGGCGCAAGACTTTCGCACCGCCCTGTTTCCTACCTCACCGGGAAAATACACCATTGGCTCGGCCAGTCTGACGGCCCAAACAGACCCGTTTTCCAACCCACAAACCTTTAAAACCAATCCAATTGAGATCACTGTCCTGCCGCTGCCGGAAGACGGCAAGCCGGAGGACTTTGCCGGATTGGTCGGACGGTACAAAATGCAGGTGTGGGCCAAAGAAACCACTATAGAACGCGGCAAACCTCTACAGCTCACCGCTAAGGTCTGGGGAGAGGGAAACATTCAAACTATCAGCGAACCTCAATGTAAAGTCCCCAAAGAATTTAGAAAGATCTCAGCCGCCGCAGAAGAAAAACTCGACAAAAACAGCACTAATATTTCCGGCAGCAAATCATTTGAAATTGTTCTGATCCCGCTTAAAGAAGGAAGCTTCACCCTCCCACCTTTTACCTTTTCATATTTTGATCCCTCACAAAATAAATATGTGCGCTTAACCAGTCAAGCAACTCCCATACAAGTCACACCTTCGTCCGTACCTTTACCAAATGAATATACTGAGAACCTGGATGATGATAAAGCTCAGGGGACAGTAGATATTAATATTCCCTGGAATAAGATTGGCGGATTTATCATAATAATCATCGCTTCGATTTATCTGTGGATTGGCTTAATTGTTGTCGCTTTAGTCGGGCTGGGAGTTTGGGCCGTCAAAAGATATCAAACTGCCAGCGCCATTGACCCGGCCAGACGCGCTTTAAAAGTCGCGAAAAAAAAGCTTCGCAGATCGTACAATCTTATTAATGCAAACAAATTAAAAGAATTTATTGGGGAGATTTTTACCGCCACAACCAAATATCTGGGGGACAAATATCATTTTTCATCAGCTGGAGTTACCGCTGATTCATTAAGAGAGATATTAAGCAAGAAAGGTATTTCGGAAGAGATCCAAAAGCAGGTAGAAGATTTCAATGACGAATGTGATCTTATCCGCTTTACCCCATCATCTTTAACCAAAGGAAAAGCCACCGAACTTGCCAAAATTGCCGAAGATTTAATCGTCTTAATCGAAAAACAGTAGTATAATTGGTTTATGGATCTCTTTGATGCCAATTTAAAGGACTATCAGGATAAAAACGCTCCGCTGCCCCATCGCCTGGCTCCCAGAACCATCGATGACGTTGTGGGACAAGAACATATTATCGGCAAAGATAAGCTGCTGCGCCGCTTGATCGAAACAGACAAAGTTGCCTCGGTTATCCTGTTTGGCCCTCCCGGAACCGGCAAAACCGCCATTGCCAGAGTTATCGCTAATTCAACTCAAGGCCATTTTGAATGGCTCAACGCTTCGATCGCCAAGGTTGAAGATGTTCGCCGCGTCAGCCTTGAAGCCAAAGATAGGATAAAGCATTATAAAACCAAGACTATTTTCTTTCTGGACGAAATTCACCGGTTCAACAAACTACAGCAGGATGCCCTGCTCCCCGATGTTGAAGAAGGAAACATGATTTTAATCGGCGCGACGACAGAGAATCCTTTCTTTTACGTTAATTCAGCCCTGGTCTCCCGCTCCAACATGTTTGAGGTAAAACCATTATCGGTTGATCATCTAAAAACTATTATTACCCTTGCCCTGGCAGATAAGGAAAGAGGGCTGGGCAAGCAAAAAATTAAAATGGAAAAGAGTGCTTTGGAGCATCTGGCCAAACTTTCAGATGGTGATGCCAGACGGGCGCTCTCTGCCCTGGAACTTGGCGCCTTATCCACCAAACCGGACAAAAATGGGCTCATCCACTTTACCCTTAAAGTCGCCGAAGAATCTATCCAAAAAAAAGCGGTGGTTTATGATAAAAAAGGCGAAGGTCATTACAATACTATCTCGGCATTTATTAAATCGATGCGCGGATCGGATCCGGACGCTACGCTCTATTATCTGGCCAAGATGATTTACGTCGGCGAAGATCCAAGGTTTATTGCCCGCCGAATAGTGATCTGTGCGTCCGAAGATGTGGGCAACGCGGATCCGTTGGCGTTAGTCATCTCCAATTCTGCCATGCAGGTTGCCGAATTTGTCGGTATGCCGGAGGCCAGGATCCCCCTCGCCCAAGCCGCGGTCTATGTCGCCACCGCCCCCAAGAGCAACTCCACCTATGTGGGGATCGATGCCGCTCTAAAAGATGTGAAAGAAAACCCAACTTTAGCTGTTCCCAAACATTTACAAAATGCTGTATATGAGGGTGAAAAGAAAATGGACAAAGGGAAAGGCTATAAATATGCCCACAGCTACGAAGGCGGTCATGTTGAACAGGAATACTTAACCGCCAAGAGAAAATATTACGAACCAAAAGATATTGGGTTTGAAAAGAAGATTAGGGCGCGGATGGAAGAAAACTCTAAATGAGACTACTCGGTGCCCACATGTCCATTGCCGGCGGAGTTGATAAAGCGATTGAACGCGGCCAGAGCATTGGCTGTACCGCCATCCAAATATTTGTTAAAAATAACAACCAATGGTTCAGCCAACCGCTCCCAAAAGAAGAGATCAGCAGGTTTATTAAACTGCAAAAACAGACCGGAATCTTTGTCTTTGCTCACGCTGGATACTTAGTTAATTTAGCCTCAACTGATCCAAAAAACCATGCCAACTCGATGAAGTCTATGCTGGATGAGCTGGAACGCTGTGAAACTTTGCGGCTCCCCTTTATAGTCCTCCACCCCGGCTCACATCTTGGCCAAGGCGAATATGTCGGCATTAAGAACGTTGTCAAAAACATTAGCGGTTTATTTAAATCAACCAGGGGCTACAAAGTTAAAATACTGCTGGAAACAACCGCGGGACAAGGGACAAACCTTGGCCGCAATTTTGAAGAGTTGGCTGGAATTATTGACGGGATCAAAGAGCCGCAAAGACTCGGTATTTGCTTTGACACCTGCCATGCCTATGCGGCCGGCTACGATATAAAATCGGCGGCCGGTTTCAAACAGTGCTGGGACGAATTTGATAAAATTATCGGCTTAGAAAAACTGCTGGCCTTTCATCTGAACGATTCAAAAACAGTGGGGGACTCGCGCAAAGATCGTCACGAGCATATTGGCCAAGGGACCATTGGCCAAGGGGCCTTTCGCTTATTGCTGAATGATAAGAGATTTGAAAACATAGCGATGGTTCTGGAAACACCAAAAGACCCGGAAATGCGGGAAGATCTGATGAATCTGAAACTCCTGCGCAGCCTTATCCAATAATCCTTTGTGGTATAATAACATCTAATGGACATCGAAAAGCTCCTCAAACAGCTAAAAGAGCAGAAAATCAGCGTTGCAGAGGTCTATTCCAAGCTGAAAAATCTGCCATATGAAGATATCGGCTTTGCAAAAATTGATCATCACCGCCAGATGCGCAAAGGCTTTCCCGAAGTAATATATTGCCCCGGCAAAACTCCGCGACAAATCACTATGATCGCCAAACGAATAGTCAATCATGGCCATGATGTTTTGGCTACACGCGCCGATAAGAATGCTTACCTGGCAATCAAAAAAGTGTTTAAAAAAGCTAAATATTATGAGGCTGCGAGGATTGTGGCAAAGAGCACAGGGCGCAGGACACAGAGCACTGAACACAGGGTTGCGATAATTACCGCCGGGACCGCCGACCTACCCGTGGCTGAAGAAGCCGCGGTTACCGCAGAATTTCTAGGCTTGAACGTTGAAAGGATTTTTGATGTTGGTGTCTCCGGTATTCATCGCCTCTTTAATAATCTAGACAAGATTAATCAATCTAAAGTCATCATCGTTGTTGCCGGCATGGAAGGAGCTCTCCCCTCAGTTATCGGCGGACTAATTGACAAACCGGTAATCGCCGTGCCAACCAGTGTTGGTTATGGCGCGAACTTTAAAGGCCTATCCGCGCTCTTAACCATGATGAACTCTTGCGCCCCCGGAGTAGCCGTCGTTAATATTGACAACGGCTTTGGCGCAGCAGTCATGGCCTACACAATTTTAAAATGAAAACAGCCTACTTTGATTGCTCCTCTGGAATAGCGGGCAATATGGTCTTGGGCGCACTAATTGATGCTGGGCTTGAACTCTCTTTCCTCAAAAATGAACTAAAAAAGCTTGGTGTTTTGCATTATTCGTTACTCGTTACCAAAACAAAAAGAGGCTTAGTCAGCGGCACACATCTAAACATAAAGACTGAAAGAGAGAAGAGCCCTCGTCACCTTAAAGACATCCTTAAGATCATCAATCAAACCAAATTAAGCCGAGATGTTAAGCAATTAAGTTCCAGAATATTTAAAAGGCTGGCAGAAGCAGAAGCCAAAGTCCATGGCGAACCAATCAGTAAAATTCATTTCCACGAAGTCGGCGCGGTTGATGCCATCATTGATATAGTTGGCACAGCCATTGGTCTGGAAAAGCTGGGCATTGAGAAAGTTTATTGCTCTCCCATTCCCACGGGCCATGGCACAATCAAGTGCGCCCATGGAATATTACCCATCCCTGCCCCGGCCACAGTCGAACTTTTAACCGGGGTGCCGATTTACAGCAGCGGAATTAAGGGTGAACTGGTTACACCCACCGGAGCCGCAATCATCACCACCATTGCCTCAGACTTTATTGATATGCCCAGATTAAAACTTGAGACTACCGGCAATGGAGCCGGCTCAAGGGTTTACCCCTCTCTGGTCAATTTTCTCAGGGTATATATCGGTGAATCCTTCATTTTATCGACGAGAGATACAATCGTGCAGATCGAAACCAATATCGATGATCTTAACCCAAAAAGCTACGGCAATGTTATCTCAAAGCTGATGAAAGCCGGCGCCCTGGACGCCTACACGATTCCGGTGACGATGAAAAAAGGGAGACAGGGAATCGCGCTGACTGTTTTATGCGAACCGGACAAGCGTGACGCAATCGTCACCCGAATTTTTAACCTGACTACCACATTCGGCACCAGGATATTTTTGGTCCCCCGCGAAAAGCTTAGCCGGAAGTTCAAAACGGTTAAAACTAAATATGGAAAGATTAAAGTCAAAGTCGGCTCTCTTGGGCAAGAGGTTATGACTATAGCCCCAGAGTATGAAGATTATAAAAAGATTGCCAAGAAGCATCACCTCCCGATTCAAAAGGTTTACAAGAAAATAACAGAATGTTTATAGACAGCCATGCTCATTTAACCTTTCCGGAACTTAAGATCGACCTGCCGGAAGTTATTAACAGGGCCAAAGCTGCGAATCTCTCAGCTATTATCAATATTGCCCTGGATGATAATGCGCTGGCTACTTCATTAAAAATGGCGGAGGAATTTCCCGGGTATATTTTTAACGCTTACGGCCTTCACCCTCACGATGCCTCGGGCTGGGAAGATGAAATCGCGCAGAGAGTTCGCGCTTTGGCGAAAGAAAAGAAGATCATTGCTGTCGGCGAAACCGGCTTAGACTACCATTACAGGCTGTCGCCGATCGAAAGGCAGAAAGAAATTTTCCGGAAATTCCTCCAGCTCGCGCAGGAGCTTAATTTGCCGGCGGTTATCCACTCCCGCGAAGCAACCAAGGATACTTTAGCAATCATTCATGAAGAAAATCAGGGTAAGCTACAAGGGGTCCTTCATTGCTTCAATGGTGATATGGAACTGGCGAAGCAAGCGTTAGACACTGGACTGCACATCTCTTTTACCGGAAATATTACTTTTCCGAAAGCTCATTCGATTAGGCAAGCGGCCAAAGAGATCCCGCTGGAGCGGATCATGATCGAAACTGACTGCCCTTTCCTCGCCCCGCAAAGCTTCCGGGGCAAAAGGAATGAACCGGCCTATGTCGCAGAGGTCGCGAAACAAATTGCGGAAATTAAAGGGTTAACGGTTGAAGAAGTCGCGGAAGAGACAACTAAAAATACCAGGCAATTGTTTAAAATTTAATCGCATCTTTTAAGCGAGGCTGAACCTTATCGCGATCTGATAGTACTACTTTACCGCCAACCTGCTCTACCGGCCAGGCTACCGCGACGTCAGGGTCATCCCAGGCCATAGCCGTCTCATTCTCTTTACTGTAAAGCCCGGTACATTTATAAGCCACAATAGTATCATCCTCCAAAGATAGAAAACCGTGAGCAATTCCAGGGGGGAAATAAAGCATTTTTTTGTTTTCATCAGAAAGGATTTCACCACACCATTTACCAAAGGTAGCAGAACCGGCTCTAACATCTATTCCGGCATCAAAAATCTTCCCCTTAACACAACTCACCAGTTTGCCCATCGGGCTGGGATTGATCTGATAATGCATCCCGCGCAACACACCCCTGGACGATTGGGAAAGATTATCCTGGACAAACTTTTCATTAAAATTGGCTTCTGCAAAATTGCCCTGATTGTACGTTTCCATAAAAAACCCGCGAGCATCGGCAAAAGCCCTGGCTTCGATTATTAATATTCCCTCGATATTTGTTTTTGAAAATTTAAAGTGCCCCATATATTTATTATATCCCCTTGTAACCCGTCGCGTCAATTAACCAGACAGAAATGTTTTGTAAATAATTACTAATAAGGAGAATCCCCACAATTATTAAAAAAGCCCCGCAAACAAAATGAATCAGGCCCAGGTATTTCTCAATTTTTTTGATAAAAGACAGGTAAAAGTTAACCGCTAAAGAAACCAGGAAAAGCGGCAGGCCAAGCCCCAGGGAAAAAGCCGCCAGCATCAAAGCTCCCTTACCCGCTGTCTCAGCCTCCGCGGCATAGACCAGGATTCCGGCTAATATCGGGCCAACACACGGCGACCAGCCCATGGCAAAGACCATGCCAATAAAAATTGTACTAAGATAGCCGGCTGGTTTCCTGGCTAAGCTGATTTTTCGTTCGATGTCCAGAAAAGGCAGCCTGATGATTCCCATTAAGTACAAGCCAAGCAAAACAATTAAGCTGCCACCTACAATACGTAGAGCATCTTTGTAATCATAGAGTAAATCACCGATTAAACTGGCTGCCAGACCAAATAATGTAAACACAATGGTAAAACCAAGTATAAACAAAAGAGAATGAACGATTGTCGTCAGCCGGGCCCCTTTTATTTCTTCAAAAGATAAACCGGTGATATAAATTAAATAAGCCGGGATCAGCGGCAAAAAACAAGGAGAAAAAAAAGCCAGGAAACCACCGGCAAAAGCAATGGCTAAATTCATTGGACAACGTCTTGCATCTCTGCCATAGTCCACTCCCTTGCTCCGACCACTCCAACGATACTCTGCCCTCCATCACTGATAATATACGTGGCCGGGATGCCGTGCACTTTATATTTATTGCCAACTTCGCCATTTCTGTCCAACAAGATCGGAAAGCTATAGCCGTTTTTTTCGATAAATGCTTTGACCTTGTCTTCACTTTCCCGCATATTAACCGCCAGCATAACAAACTTCTTCTTATCCCAGGACTCGAATAATTTTTGCATTGACGGCATCTCGGCCCGGCAAGGCGGGCACCAGGTGGCCCAGAAGTTTAAAAATATGACCTTATCTTTATAGTCAGACAAAGTATAGACCTTACCATCCAAAGCCTCCAAAGTAAAATCAATGACCGTAAAAGGGCCCCCCCCCGTTGTCTCTACTTTCTTAGGCGCCCTGCCCATAGCCAACGCGGCAATGATAATAAGAACCAGTAAGGCGACAGTAATTAGAGCTTTACGATACATTTTGTTGGACATTTGTTAATAGCCACCTCACATTCCGTTCCAGACTCACCTGGTTTATTATAATTAATCCTGGCCAAATTATCAATTACTTTAAAAATTTCAGGCACTTCCTTTTCACATATTTTGCAAGCGATACAGCCAACCGGACAATTTTTTCTGGTCACGGCGCCGCTGTCGCGCGAAGAACAAGCTACAATCACGCGTTTGGTAAAGGGAATAATATCAATGATCTGTCTGGGGCAGGCTGCTACGCACAGAGCACAGCTAGTGCAGCGGTCCGGGTCAACTACCGGCAAGCCCTGCTCCATCTTGATCGCGTCAAAGGGACAAACGAGTACGCAATCAGCGTAACCCAGACAACCGTAGCGGCACATCAGGCCGCCGCCAGCTACCAAATTCGCGGACTGGCAGGTCATGACTCCGCTATAACGCGCCAAGGCCTGGCGCTGATCAACTTTGGCCCAGCAGTGGACCGCGGCAATTTTTTTATGTGCATCGGTCGGCTGTGCCACTCCCATAAGCTCGGCTAGTTTCTGAACTACGGTCACGCCGCCTGACACACAGCCACTGACCAAAACATCGCCAGCGGCAGCGGCCAATTTTTCGGCAAAAGCGCGACAGCCAGCGACACCGCAGGCGCCGCAATTGGTACCAGGCAAGATCGCCAGAATTTTAACAATACGCGGATCCTCCGCCGCGCGGAAATAATCCGCAGCCAGAGCCAGGAGAGCCGCGAAGATAAAACCCAACCCACCCAATACTATAACTGATAGGAGCAATATATCCATGTTATAACCCAAACATGCCCGTAAAACCCAAGAATGCCAGCGACATCAGCGCAGCAGTAATAAAAGCAATTGGATAGCCTTGAAACCATTTGGGAATCGGCGCCAGGGCCAGGCGCTCGCGCACATAGGCAAACAAGACAATGGCCAGTGAATAACCGATTGACACGCCCAGCGAATAAACCATGGCCGACAAAAAGCCAAAGCGGTAATCAATGGCCAGGAAGGCCACGGCCAGGATGGCGCAGTTAGTGGTGATCAGCGGCAAATAAATGCCCATGGCGCGGTACAGCGCCGGGATCATTTTCCTTAAGTACAGCTCCTCCAGCTGGACCAGCGCGGCAATGGTCAGGATAAAGGACGCGGTACGCAGAAATTCCAGGTGAAACGGCGACAAGATAAAGTGATAAATAATCCAGGAGACGGCCGAGGAAATAGTCATGACAAAGACCACGGCAAAGCTCATGCCGACTGCTGTGTCGATTTTGGTGGAAACGCCAAAAAACGAGCACAGCGCGAGAAAGCGGATTAACAAGATGTTGTTAATCAGGAGCGCCGAGAAAAATATACCGAATAATTCCATGTTAGAGCACCTTGTTCTCCAGTTTATTGAGCGCGGCCATGAGACAGCCAATGGTTAAGAAAGCACCCGGCGGCAGGATCATGATGATAGCGGCCAGCGTTGGCTCAAACAGCTGGAGGCCAAAAATCGCGCCCACGCCCAAAAGTTCGCGCACCACACCAATACTGACCAAGGCCAGAGTAAAACCCAGGCTCATGCCCACACCGTCCAGAATAGAATTCAAAACCGGCTGGCGGTAGGCAAAGGCTTCGGCCCGACCCAGGATAATACAATTGACCACGATCAGCGGCACAAAAACACCCAAAGCCTGGTAAAGTGCCGGAAAATACGCGTTCATCACATAATCAATGATAGTCACAAAAGTGGAAATAACAATAATAAAGATCGGAATGCGCACTTCGTCCGGCACCAGCTTGCGGATCATGGCCACTACCATATTGGAACAGATCAGCACAAAAGCCACGGCACAACTCATGCCCAGAGCATTGATCGCGTTATTGGACACAGCCAGCACCGGACACAAGCCGATCATTAACCGCAGAACCGGATTTTCTATGGCAATACCGGCATTAAAATCACGCCATAAACTCATAATTTTTCTCCCTGGGGCTGATCGACTGTTTTCAGTACCTGCTTAATCCCTTCGCAAACCGCCCGGCTGGAGATAGTGGCACCGGTAATGGCATCAATATCTTGTTTTGGTTCAAGTTTGTCAGCCTGGCTGCGGCCGCTGAATTGCAGTAAAAATTTGTCCTTGACTATATTAGAACCCAGGCCGGGTGTTTCCCGATGATTCAAAACCTTGACCTTAATCACTTTGCCGCTGGGGTTTACGCCTACCAGCAAATCTATTAATCCACTGTAGCCGCGTGGAGACGCTAAAACAGCCTGGCCAACCTGGCCAGCCAGAACTTCTTGGCGGAATCTTTCCAGTTTCTCTTGAGCATTGCGCTCAATCAGCGGCTGGGTATAGTGGTAAACTTTAGCCAGCAAACCTGCTGAAATAACGCAGATTACCATTAAAATTAAGGCCAGCTTGATGATTTTTGTCATGTTTTCCTGCTGCCAAACACCCTTGGCCGGCTGTATTTATCAATCACCGGGGTCAACATGTTCATGAATAATATGGAATAATTAACACCTTCGGGAAATCCGCCAAAATAACGAATCAATACAGTAATCAAGCCGCAACCCAGACCAAAAATAAACTTACCCTGGCCGGTAATCGGAACAGTTACATAATCAGTTGCCATGAAAAACGCGCCCAACAACAAGCCACCGCTCAAAACTGCAAATAAAGGATCATGGCCCAGGACCAACGAGAGCAAGGCTACCGTTCCAATGTAAGCCACAGGAGTTGGCCAATCAATAATTTTTTTATAATACAGCACTGCAGCTCCAAGCAAAAGGGCCAAGGCCGAGGTTTCACCTAAACACCCGACACGGTTGCCCAGAAACATATCCAAGTAAGCCGGCGCCGCTTGATGCATTTTGTTTACCAGGTAAAGAGGCGTGGCGCTGGTCACCGCGTCAAAAGGCCTGACCCAAGTGGTCATAGCCAATGGCCAGGAAGCCAACAGCATGGCGCGGGCGGCTAACGCAGGGTTAAAGATGTTGAATCCCAGTCCGCCAAACAAGCCCTTGACCACGACAATGGCTATAAACGCGCCGATCGCGGCCAGCCAGAGCGGTAAACCCGGCGGCAGGATCATGGCTAAAAGAATACCGGTAACTACGGCACTGCCGTTAAATATGTCATTGACCGGCTGGCCGGCCAGCCGCAGGAACAAGGCTTCGGCTGCCACGCAGACCAAAGTAGTAAACACAATTAAAACCAGGGCATTCCGGCCAAAGAAATAAACCGACGCTGCTATCGCCGGCAACAAAGCAATCGCCACCCAGAGCATTATGCTCCGGCTGTCTTCTTTAACTCGAAAATGAGGGCCAGATGATATTTCTAACGGCATGACGATCTCCGTAAATGCAAAGCCAGCTTGGCGGCTTTGAAATATTGCGTCAGAAAAATGCGGCTGGGACAAATATAAGCGCAGCAGCCGCACTCAATGCAATCAGCCACATGGTTGGCTCCGGCGCTGTCCCAATCCTGGAGCTTAGCATAGTCAGCCAGGAAATTGGGCATCAGGCCTGCGGGACAAACACCGATGCAGCGGCCACAGCGGATACAGGCTTTTTCCTGGAACACTTGCGTTTCCTTGCGGTTGAGCACCAGCAGGCAACTTGTAGCCTTGACCACAGGCAGGTCCAGTGTCGCCAACGCCAATCCCATCATGGGGCCGCCCATGATAACCTTGGCCGCGTCTTCGGTCAGGCCTCCGCACTGGTCAATGATGTCTTGAAATGTTGTGCCGATTCTTACCAGAAGATTTTTGGGCTCTTTCACTCCGGAACCGGTTACCGTCATCACTCTTTTGATCAGTGGTTGGCCGCATTCAACTGCTTCGGCAATAGCCACTGCTGTGCCAACATTGATAACCATAACGCCAATATCAAAAGGCAGTTCGCCAGAGGGGACCTCCCGGTCAAGCAAAGTCTTGATCAGCATTTTTTCTCCGCCTTGCGGGTATTTTGTCTCCAGGCTTATTACTTCAACACCGTCCGGAGCTTCTTGAATATGTTGTTGTCTGATCACGGCCCTCAAAGCCTTAACCGCATCACGCTTATTATCTTCTACCCCAATAATAATCCTGGCGGCATTAACAGCCTTAGCCGCCAGTCTGGCACCCTGAATAACAGCGTCAGCCCGCTCGAGCATAATTCTGTGGTCCGCGGTAATGTACGGTTCACATTCACAGCCATTCACGACCAGCGTATCAATCTTTTTATCTTTTGGCGGACTAAGCTTCACATGGGTGGGAAAGGCCGCGCCTCCCAAGCCGACGATCCCAGCTTCACGAACAGCTGTGACTATATCCCTGAGTTCTGCACTCTGTGTTCTGTGCTCTGTGTTCCCATTACCCTCAATAACCACAGCCATTTCGTCTGCCCCACACGGGTAAGGAAATTTGGCGATTTTAGTTACTTTACCTGAGATTGAAGCATGGACAGGAGCGGAGATTAATTTAGAGCAATCACCAATTTTTTGGCCCTCAACAACCTCGTCCCCTACTTTAACCAATGGCTCGCATATTGCTCCGGTATGCTGGAGAAGAGGGATAACCACCCTGGCAGGGATAGAAGCTTCTTCTATGTTCCTGTGTTCAGTACTTTGCTTTTTGTGTTCTACGTTTATACCCTGCGCAAAAGTTTTCATATACTCACAACTCGTGCTTGCAAAAATTTCTTTTCTTGAGCCTTTCCGTCATACCAACGAACCACAAAATAGCTTGCGGCTAAAAAGCCCAGGCTAAAAATTACCCCTGCCGTCTCCTGACTTTGCGCCAGGCCAATAACTCTGAACAAATAGGCTCCCAGCAAATAACCGGTAAACAAAAACATAATCGGTACAAGAAAAATAATCGCGGAACTTTGCCATATTTCTTTGGTAGGAATTTCAACTTTGACAATGTCACCAATTTTGGCCTCAATATCGTTCACTGCCTCCAGCCCCATCATATCTTCCGGCAAATCACGGCACAAACCGCATCTGTCGCAAGCTTTACTTTTTTGTATGGCAACTTCAACTATATTGCCTGAAATAATTTTAGTTATTATACCCTGTTCTCTCAATCTCTACAGCACTCCTGGCATGCCAAAAAGCATTAGCCGCCGACGTCAGCAACGTAAAACCAATAATTGAGTTCCAATGGGGGGCGCCGACAACAGATAGGGAAGTCGAGAGCTGGGAATCCAAAAAATGTCCCCAAATCGTGGCAAAAGGTACCGTTTGCCAAAAGACTATATCAAATTCTTGCCAGAAGTTGGGAGAAGTTGTGGTCTCCTGCGTCATTGCCAAAGTTGGAATCACAACTAATGACAAAAAAACAAGAGAAACAATAATTCTCATCATTGTTTGTAATTATAACACAATCGATATTAAAACAGTCATCCAGATATAATTTGATTCGATATATTGAAAAACAACTCTTAATAAGTTATAATTATCGTGGCTATGCAAATTACCGTTCTAAAATCAAAGATACACTCGGCAACGGTTACAGACACCCAACCTTATTATCAAGGCAGCATCGGAATTGACAAAAGTTTGATGCAAGCCAGTGGTCTGGTAGCCGGAGAAAAAGTCGCTGTGTTAAATTTTAACAACTCCAGTCGTTTTGAAACCTATGTAATCGAAGGCGGTTGCGGCGAAATTTCCTTAAAAGGCCCGGCGGCTAAACTTGGCAAAAAAGGGGACAAGGTTATCATTCTTGCTTATGGCATTATTGAACAGCATGAAGCCAGAAACTTTAAACCCAAAATTATCCTGGTTGACGAAAGAAACGAAGTAAAATGAGAATTATTGTTTTAATCATCTGTTTATCAATAGCTCAAGCCTGCCTGGCTATGGGAGGACAACCTCCTGTCGTGCAAAACAAAAATTCAAAATATAAGCTGGAAATCCTAAATATGAACGTGATGACAAGCCCACCCCCGTCGGCTGAGGCAACTTGCGAAGCTCACTAACCCTCTATTTTCACGTTTAGGGAAAGGGATGAGCACTTTTTTAAACTCCGAGAGCATTTTATCTTTGTTCAATAAGGTCAAAACCGCCACAAACACAGAGGCCGAAAAAATCATCGATAATGCCTTAAAACTAAAAGGCCTCTCCCCCGAAGAAACCGCAATCCTTTTGCAATGTAAAGACCCTGAAATTCTCAACAAAACGTTTAAAGCCGCTAAGATTATCAAAGAAGAAATTTACGGCAAGCGTCTGGTCATCTTTGCCCCGCTTTATATCACAAATTACTGCGCCAACAATTGTTTATACTGTGGTTTTAGAACAGAAAATAATGGATTAAAAAGAAAAAGGCTCTCTCTCAAGGAAATCGAAGCAGAGGTGCGCATTATTGAAGACGAGGGGCAAAAGAGAATCCTATTGGTAGCCGGCGAAGATTCGGAAACATCCAATATTGATTTTTTGGAGGGGGCTATTTCAACAATATATGCCACAAAACAAGGCCGGGGAGAAATTCGCCGCTTGAATGTCAATGTCGCGCCCATGACAGTGAAAAATTTTAAAAGGCTGAAAAAGACCGGCATTGGCACGTATCAATTGTTTCAGGAAACTTATCATCCTGGAGAATACAAACAAACCCATTTCGGTGGCCCAAAATCTAATTATCAAGATAGACTATATGCTATGCATCGCGCCCAGGAGGCCGGAATTGATGATGTCGGCATTGGCGTATTGTTTGGCTTGGCCGATTATAGATTCGAAGTTTTAGCGTTACTATATCACGCGTTGGAGCTGGAAAAGCAGTTTGGGGTCGGTCCGCATACGATCTCTATCCCCAGGATCGAACCGGCATTCAACGCTCCTCTAGCCAACCAGCCGCCTGCCCCGGTCTCTGATGCTGATTTTAAAAAGCTAGTAGCAATTTTGCGCCTGGCAGTTCCTTACACCGGCATGATCTTATCTACCAGAGAATCAGCTAAAATCAGGAATGAAGTTATTGGCCTGGGTATTTCTCAAATCAGCGCCGGCTCCCGCACCACCCCCGGCGGATATAAATATTCGGAACAGGAGCATCCAGAATCAGAACAATTCTCTTTACATGACAGCCGATCTTTACTGGAAGTTATTAAAGACATTTCACACCTAGGCTACAGCCCCAGCTTTTGTACCGCCTGCTATCGCCTGGGCAGAACCGGTAAAGACTTTATGGATCTAGCCAGGCCCGGATTGATTCACAAGCACTGTTTACCCAATTCTCTTTTGACTTTTAAAGAGTATTTAATTGATTACGGGGATGCCGAAGCCAGAGAGCTGGGAAAAAAGATTATCCAGGAACAACTTAATGAGATTGACAATCCTCAAAGAAAAGCCGCTACAGTAAAAAGGTTAAAAGAGCTGGAAACAGGGACGCGGGATTTGTATTTTTAATATTGCAAAAAATCATTAGGTTGTAGAAGTAAAAGTTCACGGGAAATCAAGCACATAATAAAGTTTTAATTGCTCTGCGAAAATTTCTATGCCCCAGAACGGCCCGAATAACCGCAAATCTCTGACAACCGGTTTTTTTAATTTTCTCCACATTAGCTGGGTCAATTCCGCCAATCGCCACCACAGGCAATTTAACTGATTGAAGAACTTTTCTCAAAACATTTACCCCTAATGGTTTCCCCTGTGGCTTGCTCGGGGTTTTAAATATTGGGCCGCAGGAAATATAATCGGCCCCGGCTTTCTCCGCTTTTACCGCTTGAGCCAGGCTGTGAGTTGAAACTCCAATTATCTTCCCCTGCCCCATAATTTTCCTGGCTTTTATGATTGGCAATTTTGCTAAATCTTCCTGGCCTAAATGGACCCCAGCCGCGTCAACCCGCCTGGCAATGTCAGGGTAATCATTGACGATGAAAGTCACGCCATGTTTTTTCGCCAGCCTGCTGATCTTCCTGGCCAATTCAAAATATTGTCTCTTTGAAGCGGTTTTGTCGCGCAACTGGATGGCTTTCACTCCCGCCGCCAAAGCTTTTTGGGCAACTTCAAGATGGTCACGCAACGGGTCTGTAACTACGTAGAGGCCAAAATCAAGCAATGAGTAACGCGTAAGGCGTAAAGCAATTCGCTTCTCCAGCTCGTAGAGTTGAAACCTTACTTTCTTAAACCGTTTCCCATGTTTTGGGTTAAGCAATTTAGAAAACTCTTCTAAGCAGCGGACAGCTTCCTGCGCTCTCTTCATATTCGCCGCAAAAATATCCTCAAGCTTATCTCTCTTCCCTTCATTCTTTGTGTACAGTTTTCTTCCAGGATCCTCATTCGCCCGCCTGGCTTTAAGCAACTTGCCCGGCTCTTTTACTATTTTACGCAGCTTTCCCCTTAATTTCTTGATTTCAGCAGAAAACTTTTTGTCCTCCAGAATAAACCTGCAAATTTCCTCAACAACACGCAGTCCTTCAACCGCCCGATTTGTATTTGCGTCTATAATTCTTAATACTTTACCTTTATTCGGCATTCGGAATTCGGCATTCGGAATTTTAGAGTTCATGTTTAATCCATTGTATAGGATCGACGCGCAGATTATGCACGGACATGCCCCAGTGAAGATGGGCGCCTGAAGATACTCCCGAATTACCCGAGTAAGCAACCAAAGCTCCCTTGGTAACTTCGTCTCCAACTTCAGCCGCAAACTTTGAAAGATGAAAATATAAAGTGTGGATACCCCAACCATGATCCAAAACTATTGTGCCGCCAAACGCCTTAAGCTGGTCAGCAAACACCACCTTGCCATTATTCGGCGCCAAGATTTTTGTACCCGTAGTCACAGCAATATCCACCCCTCGGTGATTGCTCCCACCCTTGCCATTTATGATTTGGCGGTGGCCAAAACCTTGAGAAACAGGGCCTGGTGTTGGCCAGCCGAATTCCCCTTGCCAACGTTTCTGCAAATCTTCAACCACCAAGACTTGTTCAATCCGCCCCCATTCATCATCAATTATTGTCCGGGCACGCAGTTTATTGCGCGCCGGTGGCAGCCAAAATCTGGAAAAAGGGAACTTGGTTTTCCATACTTTTAACTCCTGCACGACTTCTGCCGTGCCCCAACTGCCTTTGGTCACAGCCAGTTTTAACGGATAAGACCCGGTTTTCTGGTCAACAGGCACGCCGACAATCCCCCTAAAACTATTACCCTGCCTGTAAAACTTAAATTCATTATTTAAAAATGAGCCTGTGATTGCGGTTACGCCTTCAGGAGAAACAGCTGTTATGGTTATCACTTTGCCCTGCCAGGCAATTGGAGGATCAAAAAACAGTTGCAGCTTTTCGCCGCAAAAACCTTGATTAATAAACAAAGAAAAAGCAAAGATTACCATAAACATCCAGCGCATAAATTGATTCTATCACAAAACGCAAACATCAAAAAGAGGCCTTGACAAATCATCACCCAACCCTTTATAATAAGGTTTCACCGAAAGAAAGGGGGGATTGTAAGATTGGTTTCGGTGCCCAAAATGGGATTGGACCTTCGATTACTCCCCCATTGTAATGGCTAATTACTAATTCTTTAATGACGAATGAAAGGGTTACTATTTAACAATAACTCCACATTCATTAGTCATTAGTCATTCGACATTCGTCATTGAACCTTGATAACTAGATACAGAGTAAGATGCGAGTTTTCGTACAATTTTTTTTGATTAGATAATTAGAGCATTTCAAACTTTATTGAGAGTTTGATCTTGGCTCAGGACGAACGCTGGCGGCGTGCCTAACACATGCAAGTCGTGCGATATAGCGGCGAACGGGTGAGTAACACGTAAGTAACCTACCCCCAAGACTGGGACAACCCCGCGAAAGCGGGGCTAATACCAGATGTGACTATTCCGATGCATATCGGAATAATTAAAACCAGCAATGGGCTTGAGGATGGACTTGCGGTCTATCAGCTAGTTGGTGGGGTAATGGCTCACCAAGGCGATGACGGATAGCTGGTCTGAGAGGACGACCAGTCACAAGGGAACTGAGACACGGTCCCTACTCCTACGGGAGGCAGCAGTGAGGAATTTTCTGCAATGGGCGCAAGCCTGACAGAGCGACGCCGTGTGTGGGATGGAGTCCTTCGGGATGTAAACCACTGTCAGAGGGGAAGATATTGACGGTACCCTCAGAGGAAGCCCCGGCTAACTACGTGCCAGCAGCCGCGGTAATACGTAGGGGGCGAGCGTTGTCCGGAATTATTGGGCGTAAAGGGCGTGTAGGCGGTCTTGTAAGTCAGATGTTAAATCTACGGGCTCAACCCGTAGCTGCATTTGATACTACTTGACTAGAGAATGTTAGAGGTAAGCGGAACTTCCAGTGTAGCGGTGAAATGCGTAGATATTGGAAGGAACACCAGTGGCGAAGGCGGCTTACTAGGGCATTTCTGACGTTGAGACGCGAAAGCCAGGGGAGCAAACGGGATTAGATACCCCGGTAGTCCTGGCCCTAAACCATGTTCACTAGGTGTTAAAGGTATCGACCCCTTTAGTGCCGCAGCTAACGCGTTAAGTGAACCGCCTGGGGATTACGACCGCAAGGTTAAAACTCAAAAGAATTGACGGGGGCCCGCACAAGCGGTGGAGCATGTGGTTTAATTCGATGCTACGCGAACAACCTTACCTGGGCTTGACATGCTAGTGGTAGAGATCCGAAAGGTAATCGACCCCGATTTATCGGGGAGCTAGCACAGGTGCTGCATGGCTGTCGTCAGTTCGTGTCGTGAGATGTTTGGTTAAGTCCAACAACGAACGCAACCCCCATTGTTAGTTGACATCATTAAGTTGGTCACTCTAGCGAAACTGCCCGGGATGACCGGGAGGAAGGTGGGGATGAGGTCAAGTCATCATGGCCCTTATGTCCAGGGCTACACACGTGCTACAATGCTACATACAAAGGGACGCAAATCCGCGAGGAAGAGCAAATCCCAAAAAGTGTAGCTCAGTTCGGATTGAAGGCTGCAATTTGCCTTCATGAAGCTGGAATCGCTAGTAACCGCAGATCAGCGTGCTGCGGTGAATACGTTCTCGGGCCTTGTACACACCGCCCGTCACACCATGGAAGTCAGAAACACCCGAAGTCCCGATTTATCGGGATTAAGGTGGAATTGATGACTGGGGTGAAGTCAAATATGGCTTCCTACAGAAGTAATTTTGTAGTAAAATCTAACTATATCGGTGAACTCCTGATCAAAGACGGACAGGACAATACCGAGGGAAGTTAGGATAGAACGATGAGGAACCGCTTGTCACTTCAAGTGAAAGATCTTCTGATAAACAAGAACGAGCTGGAAATTATTATTGGCTGCCTGCTCGGGGATGCGACATTATCGACATCGGGCAAATTATATCGATTTTAGGTTTGGGACAGTCGGGCACCCGGAGCTGTCAAGGCTACGTTCGGGTTTTTTCAGAGCGGATCGATCCATTGATCCGTCGATCCTTAGCAAGATTAGTAATTTAAGCATTGCTATCTGGTTTATGGATGACGGTTATAGGATTCACAATACAGTTGGGATCTCTACCAATAATTTTCTAGCACCTGCGCTCAAACAGCTGCAAGGGCTCTTTAAAAGTTTGGGAATAGAAACCAGCTTACAGAAGGACAAGCAAGGAAAGAGACTTTATATTCTCTCTTCAAGTTACCGATCGTTCAACAATCTTGTTAAACCTTACGTTAAGCAAGTTCAATGTATGGCATACAAGCTTCCTAACCCCGTAGAGACTACACGTAAGCTCCCGGGAAACTGGGATGAAGATATAGTCCAATCCTCGCAGTAATGCGGGACCAGATTGCGTAACAAGGTAGCCGTACCGGAAGGTGTGGCTGGATCACCTCCTTTCTAAGGAGTATAAGTACATTAAGTTGTACATTATTCCTAGGTCGATTTTACAAAGACTCGGAGGCTTGCATCTGCTCTTATCTAGTTTTTCCCGACGACATTTATATATAGAATTATGTAATGTCGGGATCCCGACTGTTCCACTATTTAAATATAAATAATGACGTCGGGACAAGAAGCTTAGTATTTTCAAGATTTATTTTCCCCCTTGACAAAATTTAACTTTAGTATACAATTGTATACCTTGGAGGTGCACCACGATACTAAATCAAAAACAACAAGAGGTCTTTAACTATGTTAAAAAACATATTAACGAAAAAGGGTTTCCCCCGTCGATAAGAGAGGTTTGCAAAGCAGCGGGATTCGCCTCTCCCCGCGCCGGACAAAAGTATCTGGAATCGCTGGAAGAACAAGGTTACATCCAAAGAGAAAATAAACCGCGGGGAATCAAATTACTGGCCGGAGCGCAAATGAAAAGTATCATCCTGCCCTTTTACGGTTACATCGCTGCGGGGGCGCCAATTGAGGTCTGCGAGCAGTCAGAAGAGGTGGAGGTTCCAGCAACGCTGGTCGGTCGACGCCCCTGCTATGTTCTCCAGGTTAAAGGCAACAGCATGATTGAAGATCATATTTTGAGTGGCGACCTTATCGTGGTTGAGAGATGCGAAACCGCCGATGACGGCGATGTTGTAGTAGCTTTAGTTAATCGCGAAGCTGCTACTTTAAAAAGGATCTATCGCGAAAAAGATCGAGTCAGACTAGAACCAGCTAATTCAACAATGAAACCGATTTTTGTTAAAGATGTCGCTATTCAAGGAACGGTTAGAGGTTTATTCAGGAAGTTTTAATGGAGCTGAGGGGGATCGAACCCCTGGCCTCTAGAATGCAAATCTAGCGCTCTCCCAGCTGAGCTACAGCCCCACAACTCGTTCCGCCTTTGGTGGAACTCGTAATTTCCAATTTTTGTCATTCCATTATTTTGCTCGGCAAAATAATGGTGGGCGGTGCTGGGATCGAACCAGCCACCTTGCGATTATCAGTCGCATGCTCTACCAACTGAGCTAACCGCCCATCGCAATAACCTCGCCCGGCAAAGCTTGTCCATTCTAGCAAAGTTTGACCTATCTTGGCAAGGCACAAAAACTTTGAAATTTTGCATAAATTATGACGATTTTTCACAAAGTCACCTCGCGTTTGGCGGGGTAAGGATGTTATCATAGGGTCTGCTGAAAAAGTTAAGTGGCAATTTCAATCGTCGTGAAAAAGGGATATAATTCAATGACGAAAGGAAAAAATGCACAGTTTTAACGGTTACAGGCGCGAAACCCGTGCATTTTGAGGTGAAAAATGTACCAAGCAACAAATCGAGCGACCGAGCCTCTTTTTCCTGAATTGTTTCCCTGGAGCGGCAAATTAAATGAGGACAATGAATGGATAAAATTGGAGAAAATAATTCCCTGGGAAACGCTGGAAGGAATTTACGGCCGATATTTTTCGTTGAATAAAGGTAGGCCGGCCAAAGACGGCCGTCTGATAATTGGGTTATTGATCGTCAAACATAAAAAAGGCTTAAGCGATCGTCGGTTGGTTGAGGAGTTGCTGGAAAACATTTATTTGCAGTACTTCTGCGGTTTTCGCCGATTAGCGGAGAAGAAGATATTGCATGCCAGCAGTTTAACGAAGATAAGAAAAAGGTTGGGCAAAGAATTTTTCGCCAGGTTTGAGATGGAAATTATCGGCAAATTGGTGAAGGACAAAATAATCAAGCCAAAAGGACTTATGGTCGATGCGACTGTTGTTCCGGCCAACATCAATTATCCGACGGATCATAAGCTGATCAATAAGGCGAGAGAATGGGTTTGTGAGAAGATCTCGAAAATCCGGAAGGTTATCGGGCTGAAAAATCCAATTCGAACTTACAAGCGAGTGGCGCGCAAAGTTTTTCTTAGCTTCCAAAAGAAGCGCCGGAAAACCAGGGCTGTCATTGAAGTGACAAGGAATAAATTGTTGCGTTTTCTGAGGCGAAATCTTAGTCAATTAACGGAGCTGCTCAAGGCTGCGCCGGCTGACCTTGCGCGCAAACTCCAATTTAAATATGAGACGGCCAGAACAATTTACGAGCAACAAAAACAAATGGCTAAGGAAAAAGTCAGGCACATTAAGAATCGGGTGGTTAGTTTTCATCTGCCGCACATCAGGCCGATAGTGCGCGGCAAAGACGGTAAGGATGTGGAATTTGGTCCCAAGGCAGTATTAAGCTGGGTTAATGGTTTTGGCTTTTTAGATAAGTTTTCTTTTGAGGCATTTAACGAGGCCTGTTTTTTATCGGATTCATTGCGAGCGTACAAAGAACGGTTTGCCACTTTACCGCCTGATGTTACAGCTGACCAGCTTTATGGCACACGTTGGAACCGTAAATTACTGGCAAAGATAAAGATTGGCAGCGCTTTTAAATCATTGGGTCGAAAAGCGAGAGATGATTTAGCCCGAATTATTTGGGTGAAGAAAAAACAGCGGGCAAGAAACCAGATGGAAGGGATAATCGGCAACGCGAAAGAACATTATGGTTTGGATCGAATACTTTACAGAATTAAGGATGGGGAAGAAATATGGACGAGATTATCACTGGTTGCTATGAATTTAACGACGGCAGCCAAGAGAGCACAAACACAAACAGCATGACAAGCTAAAGAAACTAAAGAAAAAATGAAAACGAAAACAAGCAAAGAGTTAAGTTTA
>METP01000067.1 GCA_001771365.1 candidate division WOR-1 bacterium RIFCSPLOWO2_02_FULL_46_20
TCGGACCGGGACAACCAGAGAGGAACATCGTCACGGGTGCCATTAGAGAAGGACTTTATATTTGGTGGAATAGTGGAAAGATTTTTGCCGGAAATAGAGTATCGGACAAGAGATTATAAAGGAGTTGTTTGATTGTGAGCGGTTCCGGAAATCCAGGAATACAAAAAATGCCTGCGTTCGATTGGCGAGGACTCCCGCGACGGCCGTCCCGGGTTGGGACTTGCCTGCCGGAGCGAAGACCAATCGAAAGAAGCAAGCTATCCATAAATCTTTCTGCGGTGACAAGCGGTGGATTCATTGCCAGTCGCTATTTTGTCTTGGAAGAGATTGGTAAGGGGGGCTATGCTGATGTTTATTTCTGCCGGGACACACGGACTGATAGTAACGTCGCCGTAAAGATCAGTCGGCCTGGTGATGGACCCATTGAAATGATGCGTGATGAAATCGCGGCTTACGAAACCCTCGGCGCCGGCCCTAATATCGTTACCTGCCTGGCCGCGGGGGAGAACTTCATTGTGCTGGAGCACCTTGAAGGGCAGTCATTGTCTCATCTGATTACTGAGATTCATCGCGATCATAGAGGAAAAAACAACATAGACTCTGTGCTGGCGGCTTTACTGATCATCAAAGAAGTGCTGTTCGGACTGGAGTACGCGCACGGCCTGGATGAGGTTCACGCTGATATTTGTCCAAAAAATATTATGGCACGGCGAAGGCCGGGCGGCTCCTATCAAGCCACCCTGATCGACTGGGGCATGGGCCGCAAATACCTCCGCCGCCCGCCAGGCATAAGCTTTGGGAAGCCAATTTATATGTCGCCAGAGCAGGCTGGAAGTCGTGATATAGATCATCGTTCGGATATTTATTCAACCGGGTTAGTACTTTTTGAAATACTGACTGGCGAGTATCCTGTGCCTGGCGATTCCGGCGATTTTGATGGGTACCTCCTGATGAGTAGGCGTTCTCACGGTCTCGCCTTTCAAGAATATTATTTATCACCGGTGCTGGATGCTTTAGGCAGGTCCGGTCTGCCTGACCTGTCGCGCAGCATTGCCCGCCTGCTTGCCAAAATGACCACCTATCGATTTCAGGAAAGTTATCCGTACGTCAGGTTCCAGAGCGCTATGGAGGCGCGGCTGGCAGTTGAAGCCATCCTTGGGAAGTATCCAGTGCCGTGAAGCGGCCTACGTCCTGCAAATTACCTGAAATTTCCCGGATTATCAGCGGAAAATGAATTGAACGAAATCGAATGCCGGTTTTAGAACTGGCGAATAAATGATCGGAGGAGTGTCTATGCAAATAACCATGGTTTCCCGATTAGGATTGGCATTCAGAGGAAAAGTTCTAACTCGAACTGGAAAGGAACTTGCTCGACTCGCCGTAGGGACCCAGCGATTACTTGCAGGGGCAGAGCGATTCTTTACAAGGGCGGAGTTAGAGATCACTGCCGCTCAAAGAGAATTGGCCGCCTTACAACTCCATGACCTTGGCCTCGTTCCTCCAAGCGAACCACTCTCTGATCGTTATTACCATCTTTTACAAGCCGCCGCGGAAGAAAGGGGCCTAACCCTCACTCAACCAAGCGAATTAAGAGCCGTCGCAGAAACAGTGGAAAAAAGAAGGCAAACTGTTGCCCAAGCCGCCATGCGGCAGGTAAGTCAACTTGACTCCCCTACGGTTGACAAACTTGGCCTTGTTAATCCTGCGGAAAGAAAATGGTTAGAGACCATATCAAGAGCTATTGTGCCATTAGTTACCGAAATCTTTGACCGCCAATGCTGGCCGGACCGACCGCAAGAGGAATATCTGGCAAGATTAGACCCGCGTGATGCGGCCTCAAGATTTCATCTAATAAGAATAAGGACCGCTGTCCTGCCTATGCTCAGGCCGGCTTTTGTTCCCGCAGGAATAAGAGAATATAAAAAATATGCCTCCTCTCTGCCCTGGTTTCCGGCGGGTCCAACCTACAATGGCATGTGGCCTGCCGATATGACCCCCGAAGAATTAGATTATTTGCGCAAAAACCACCCAAATGACCACGAGGTTTTCAGGCCCTACACAATGGTAGAGAGATTATCAAAAGAAATTAAAGCCAGGATCATAAAAGATGGCTTGCTGAAGAATGGAAAGGGACAAAAAGTCGAAACGATTATCAGGGGCCTGGACGGGCAAGAATATAGGGTGGTCAATATCTGTTTTCATGAAAATTATCGGCCGACCCTATTAAAAATTGCCGGGCACCTGCGCTCCAGCGCCAACATCGAAGTTGATGGCCATGCGCTAAATCCATCTTTCCGCAATTATCTGAAAACCGCAGCCGAGGCTATCGAGGAAGGCAATTTCGTTAAATGGCTTAAAGCTGATCTGGAACAAAAGGAAGGGAATCTATTCTTCACCCTCTTCCCGCACGAGGGCTACTGGGCTGACAATATTAAATTCCCGTTTATAATGGAGATCGGGATCAGAGACATAAAGGCAGGGAAAGTGGCCAATGACCATTTAGATATCGCTAAACAATTAAAAGAGAGGGTTGGACGAATGCAAAGAGAACTTGGCTTTAATGAAACCCAGGTTACGGATCCCGGCGGCACTTCTGAAGATTCGACCGAATTTATTTGGATCTATACTGCTGCCGGGTTCATAGAAGCTTTCCCGGATGGGGCGCCGCTCGGCCATGACTATCCAAAGGTAAGCTATCCTGGGATAAGGAGCCATAGAAACGTTATTATTTTAGATGCGAACCTGGCGGTTTCGCAAGCGAACATGGAATTAGTGGAAAAACTTTTTGGCCCGGAACTCGCGCGCCTTTATTCACCGGAGATCATGAGAGATCTCACCGCTTGGCACGAAGCTCAACACGGTATGATCGGGAATAGACCAGACACTATAATGAAGGACGGCAGATCCCTGGGAGAAACTTTTGGTGAACTTTGGGGGTTCCTGGCCGAACCTGGCGCAGATATTGGCTCTTTAACTGCACATGCCTTGCTGTATAAGGCCGGGAAAATATCCGAAAATCATTATCGCGGCAGCCGCCTTGCATCCGTCTTTAGACCCGTGAGTAGAATATATCCCAAAGAAGTCGCCCGCAGTGAGGATTTTATCGAAAAAGCGCCGCATGTCGCGGGAACGATGCTTTATTTAGGATTTATTTTCAAGGAGGGCAATACCATCGTTCGTTTCACTGAAGACAATATCCTTGAAATTGATTTTTCTCGTCTAACCGCAGCAATAGAAAAGCTCGATCAAAAACTCATTGAATTCGGTTGACCGGGAATCCGGAAACATTCAAGACCTTCTACCGAGAATGTGTCGAAACAATCCCTGACGAATTTATCGAAAGGGCACAAGCCATAACCGATCCATTGCGAAGAATGCATCTTGTTAAAAGGCCCGGGAACCCAACTTAAAAACGGCTAAGCCCAAACGCCTTCTTCAGCTCTTTGATCCTATCCCTGATCGCCGCGGCTTGCTCGAAGTTAAGCTCCGTCGCCGCCATGCGCATCTCTTCTTCTAAGGCTCTAATCAAGTCCGGCACTTCGCTCGGAGGGACAAACTCTTTCAAGCGCTTTATCTCCTCTAACTTACTCTCGCGGATCCGGTCAGAAATATCGGCAATCTCTTTAACGATCGTTTGCGGCGTGATATCATGTTTTTTGTTGAACGTTATTTGAATTTTCCGCCGCCGCTTGGTCTCCGCCAGCGCCCGCCGCATCGAATCGGTTATTTTTTCCGCGTAAAGAAGGACCGTCCCGTTAATGTTGCGCGAAGCGCGGCCAATGGTTTGGACAAGCGAGGTCTCACCCCGCAAAAAGCCCTCCTTATCAGCATCAAGGATCGCTACCAGCGAAACTTCCGGCAGATCAAGCCCTTCGCGCAGAAGATTAATACCGACTAAAACATCAAACTCGCCGAGCCGGAGTCCGCGCAGGATCTCGATCCGATCAAGCGTTTCGACATCCGAATGGAGATAACGGACTTTTATTCCGGCTTCATTCAAATATTCCGACAGGTCTTCCGCCATCCTTTTAGTCAGCGTTGTAACCAGAACCCGCTCCTTAAGCCCCACCCGAGCTTTAATCTCTTTGAGCAGGTTTTCAACCTGGCCGGCAGCTTTCCTCACTTCTACCGCCGGGTCGATCAAACCGGTCGGCCGGATGATCTGCTCAACGATCTGGCCCGCTTGTGTCTTCTCGTATGCTCCAGGAGTCGCGGAGACAAAAATGGCTTGCTTAATCTTTTTGGCAAATTCTTCAAACTGCAATGGACGATTATCGCGCGCTGACGGCAGGCGAAAGCCGAAATTGATCAGTGTGTCCTTCCGCGCCCGATCCCCCTTAAACATCGCGTGGAGCTGGGGAAGCGTAACGTGCGATTCATCGATAAAAAGGATAAAGTCGTCAGGGAAATAATCGATCAACGTTGACGCTGGTTCGCCTGGCTGACGACCGTCAAAGTGGCGGGAATAATTTTCGATCCCCGAGCAATATCCCATCTCCCTGATCATCTCGAGATCATATTTTGTCCGCTGTTCGAGGCGCTGGGCTTCAACCAGTTTATTCTCTTTGCGCAGCTCTGTAAGCTGTGAGATAAGCTCCTCTTTGATCGCTTTAAGAGAGACGTCGAGCCGGTCCTCAAAAGTTAAATAATGCGTGCCGGGAAAAATTGCCGCGGTGGCTCTTTCCGCCAATTTCTTTCCCGCGACCGGTTCAAGTTCGGTCAATCGGGCGATCTTATCGCCATCGAGCTCAATGCGCAGTAAGTTCTTTTCATAAGCCGGGAGAATCTCAATGCTGTCGCCCCGGACGCGGAAACGGCCGCGCTTTAATTCGTAATCGTTCCGCTCATATTTAACCGAGATCAGATGTTTAATGATCTCATCACGATCCCGCGTTTCCCCGACCCGCAGAGCCAACACCGCCTTCATATAATCTTTTGGCGTCCCCAGGCTATAGATGCAGGAGACGGAAGCGACCACAATCACGTCACGGCGGGAGAGGAGCGACATTGTCGCCTCATGGCGAAGACGGTCAAGCTCGTCATTAATTGAAGAGTCTTTTTCTATATAGGTATCGGTTTGGGGGATATAGGCCTCGGGCTGGTAATAATCGTAATAGCTGACAAAATATTCGACCGCGTTTTGGGGAAAAAATGTCCGGAACTCCTGGCAAAGCTGGGCGGCTAGCGTTTTATTGGGAGAGATAACGAGCGTCGGCCGTTGGACAGTTTCGATCACATTGGCCATGGTGAAGGTTTTGCCCGAGCCGGTTATCCCCAGCAAAGTTTGGTAATGGTTGCCAGCGTTTAACCCCTTAACAAGCTTGCTAATTGCCGCCGGCTGGTCGCCGCGGGGTTTAAAATTGGAAGCGAGTTTAAATTTGGGCATTCGAATTAATTTTTATTATAACTCATTGACCGTATCAAATAAAGTGAAATTCTCTAACGGAGCGCTCGATAACAAAGCGGCGGGAAGGAGGAATGAAGTGCTCCCCAATATAAGTCGAACCGGGCGCGTAATCGAAACAGCCGTAGCGCAAAGGAAAATCGTCCCATTTAAAAAGTGCTACAGTGGCTTGCTGGGCAATGACCCCCTCTATCGCTACATGGCGCTGGCTACCGGCCCCGCCTTCGCCGCGTTTGACGGGCATACCCCCCTCAAAGAAGCCCTTCAAAGCGATCTCGCCGCTTCGGGACAATTAAATTTCCGGCATTTTGAGGAGAAGTGGCCCCCCGCTTTCCGATATTTCCGCTATCAGCACAACAGAACGTTTGGAATCCACCTGCTTGACTCTCAGAGGGAGCAAGACGATTACGATGAAGCCGAGAAAGCGCTTGAAAGCTCGTTTAAAGGTATTCACCGAAGATTATTTTTGGGAATGTTGGGGGTTGCCGCCCCCGCAGAAGTCGACGACTTAAAATCACATCTTTACTCCGCCATGATTAGAAGGATTGCCACTATCGGAAGAGATCCTTCCGTAAGTAAAACTCGCGCCGTCCGGCTGGCAGATGCTCCCTTTGACCAGATTGAAACCGCAGAGGATGGTTCTCAAACCATTGTATTTTCAATGGGTCAATTAGAACAAGAAAGAGATATGTTCACGCTTGAAGTAGAAACGGTGACAGAATCAAGCTC
>METP01000068.1 GCA_001771365.1 candidate division WOR-1 bacterium RIFCSPLOWO2_02_FULL_46_20
TGGATGAGCCATGGAGACATGGTTATTACCCTGCCCTCTGGTTTTAAACAATTAGCACATTCAGACAATACAAAGCTGGCTGCTATTGGCAATGCTGAAAAAAAACTATTTGGCGTGCAATTCCACCCTGAAGTTGTCCACACTCCGCAGGGAATTGAGATCCTCAAGAATTTTGCTTATATCATCTGTGGTTGCCAGCCCACCTGGACAACCGCTAATTTTATTGAGCAACAGGTTAAAGAATTAAGAGCTAAGGTTGGCCCGGACAAAGTATTGCTGGCACTTTCCGGAGGCGTCGATTCAACGACAGTGGCGGCCCTAATTCAAAAAGCCATTGGCGACCAATTAACCTGCATGTTTATTGATCAAGGTTTTATGCGTAAAAACGAGGCAATAAAAATCAACGATCTGTTCACCTCAAAGTTTAAAGTAAATTTTATCCACATCAATGCTGCCGATAGATTTTTTAGCCAATTAAAGGGGGTAACCGATCCGGAAACAAAGAGAAAGATTATCGGTGAAAACTTTATCCGAACATTTGAGGCTGAAGCCCAAAAATTGGGCGACATCCCCTATCTAGCCCAAGGAACATTATATCCCGATGTTATTGAAAGCGCGGTGCCTGGGACAACAACCGGTAAAGTGGCTAAAAAAATCAAAACTCATCACAACGTGGGTGGCTTGCCGGAAAAAATGGGCTTTAAGTTAATTGAACCATTGCGCCTCTTATTTAAAGATGAAGTCCGCGCTCTGGGTTTAGGTCTGAGTGTGCCGGAAGAAATAATTAGCCGCCAACCTTTTCCCGGTCCCGGTCTTGCCATCCGTATTATAGGCGAAGTCACGGAAGAGCGGGTTAAGATTTTGCAGGAAGTTGATGATATTGTGGTTGGAGAGATAAAGAACGCCGGTCTTTATAAAAAGGTCTGGCAATCTTTTGCGGTCTTGCTGCCGATTAGAACTGTTGGAGTTATGGGAGACAAGCGAACTTATTTAAACACCGTGGCCATTCGCGCGGTAACCTCGCTGGACGCCATGACCGCTGATTGGGCAAGGTTACCTTACGAATTATTAGAAAAGATCAGCAATAGAATTGTTAACGAAACACCTGAAGTCAACCGCGTCGTCTACGATATTTCCAGTAAACCGCCCTCAACTATTGAGTGGGAGTAGGGTCGCCGCTACGTTATTTTACTGGACCTTCGCTCTCGCTATCTGATGCTCGGCCCAGGTGCGGGAAAATATGTGGGAGCCATCTTTTCCGGCCACAAAATAAAAATAATTTGTCTGCGCCGGATAAAGCGCCGCCTTGATAGATTCGATACCCGGATTGCAGATCGGCCCCGGGGGCAAGCCTCTCCTCTTATATGTATTATAAAGAGAATCAACCTCCAACTGGTTAAGGTAAACCTTTTGGGTTGGCCGCTCCAAAGCATATTTTATAGTCGGGTCGGCAGCCAAAGGCATCTTGATCTTTAAACGATTATGGAAGACCGAAGAAATTATGGCCCGTTCCTCCGGCACCTTGGACTCCTTCTCAATTATCGAAGCCAAAGTTAATATTTCATGCAAATTATATTTCGTATCTTTTAATGACTCCAGCCAAAAAGGGATAACCACTTCGTTAAAACGCTTAAGCATAACACTAACCAGGTCGGCTACCCTGGCATCGTTAAAAAAATAATAAGAATCAGGATAGAGATACCCCTCAAGAGACTCGGAAGGAATATATTTAAAAATATGCCAGTATTGCTCCCTAATTTCCCTGGTTATACCCTCTTTAATTAAATCTTGAAATTTTTCCGGGTCACCAACCTCGTTGATTTTTAAAATTTCCCCCATTTTATAGATTGATGTTCCTTCGGGAAAAGTCACCAGTATCTGGCGAGACGGTAGAACCTCTCCCCGTTTTAACTTCAAGATAATTTTCAAAAGAGTGTCCGAGGGCGAGAGTTCATACTCCCCGGCCTTAATGTGTTTGGCTGCCCCCAAAACCCTGGCTATATAAGCAAAACTGCTGTCCGACTTTACAATCCCCTCTTTTTCCAAAATACTCCGCACGGTATATGTCGACACACCTTTGGGAATAATAATTCTAAAAGTAGTTTTATTAAAAGGAGCGGCGGACTGAAAAAGCACTGCCATAAACATTAAAACAAGAGCCGCAATTATCCAACTTGTGATTTTCACTTTATCTTTCTATCCAAATAACTTCGGAGAATAAATGTCGCCGCCGACCTGTCAATAACTTTTTTGCGTTTGGTTCGGGAAAGCCCGGCAGCTATCAAGTTTTTCTCAGCCTGTACCGTAGTCAGGCGCTCATCCCAGGTAACGATTTTAAGAGGCAAGGTTTTTTTTAACGCCTCGACAAAGACCAACACTTTCTCTGCGGCTATGCCGATTTTCCCGGATAATCGCTTAGGTAAACCAACAACAATTTCCTCCACCCCGCCATACTGATCAATAATTTTAGTTAGAGATTGAATGTTTTGTTCAAAGCCGGCAGTTTTCTCAATCACGGCAACCGGTTGAGCGGTTATCCCAAGAGGATCGGAAATTGCAACACCGATGCGCTTTGCGCCGTAATCCAAACCTAGAATTCTCACTCTATTTTACCAGCGCTTCTAACACCTTGTTAAAAGCATCTTTGATCTTAGCCGGATCTTTACCCCCGCCTTCAACTTTCCCCTCTTTGCCTCCACCCTTACCGCCAATAATCGGAGCAAAAATATCGGCAATTTTACCGGCCGAATAACCCTTTGAGACCAGATCCGGCGTCACCGTGATTAAAAACCTGACCCGGCCGGCAGCCGCGGACGCCAACACCACTACGCATGACTTTGTTCCATTTTGAACGGAATCCGAAATCCCGCGCAACGTGTCCATGTCACACTCTTCAAATTCTTTCAGCAGCACCTTGATCTCCCCAACGGTTTTTAGCTCGGCCAGATAATTGGCGGCCTCTGAAACAGCGCTATTAAACCTGAGCTGCTTAATCTCTTTTTCTGTTTTAGCAATGCGCTCCTTTAGCCAATCAACACGACCTTCCAGATGGGCAATAAATTTACTTACATTGACCGAGTCCTGGGCATCAATTGCTTGGGAGATGCTTGCGAGTTCAGTCAGCTCAATTTCAAAAATGCGTGTTTCAGTAAACTCTAACCCACCCAAGCCATTTTTTTCGGCTTGCAGCAAGCGATATTTTCTGATTAACTTCTCAACTTCATCATGTAAAGATTTAGCGCGAAAGACAATATGGATTTTAGCCGCGTGGCCAGCCATGGCTTCAATTCTACGCACCCCTGAACCCAGCGCGCTTTCAGAAATAATTTTAAAAAACACGATATCCCGGGTAGATTTAACATGCGTACCCCCACAAAGTTCTAAACTATAATTCCCCACTTTTAAGACTCTTACCTTGTCGCCGTATTTTTCACCAAAAAGGGCCAGGGCTCCCATTTTGAGAGCGTCTTTGTAGGACATTTGTAAAACTTCCACTTTTATCCAATCTTTTATCTTTTGATTCACAATCATCTCAACCTTCTCAATTTCTTCCCGGCTTAGAGAGCTAAAATGGCTAAAGTCAAATCTCAATTTATCCGGCCCCACAGAAGACCCTGCTTGTTTTACCTGATCCCCCAGGACCACTCTTAACGCTTTATGCAACAAATGTGTCGCCGTATGGTGAATTCCGCTTGCTTCTCTCTTTGCTCCATCAACGACGGCCTTCACCTTCATATTATTATCTAAACCATCCACATCAGAAACTTCATGGACTATTGTCCCGGCGGGATTAACCAGCGTATTAATAACGTTAACATCATTTGGGCCACCGGTGATTATGCCGGAATCTCCGGCTTGTCCGCCAGCTTCAGCGTAAAAAGGTGTTTTTTCTAAGATGACAAATTTTTCTTTAGGGAAAACCGCCAGGACCCTGGTCTCAAGTGAGATTTTCTCATATCCCTCAAACTTAGTTCGGCCAAATTGCGCCAGATTAACTGAAGCTAATTTTTCTTTGTCTTCAGTAAGGCCTGCCGAGCGCGCCCGCCCCCGTTGCTTTTCCATCTCAGCCTTGAAACCTTCTTCCGCCAAATTAAAACCTTGCTCGGCGGCGATCTCCCGGGATAATTCCACCGGAAAACCAAATGTATCATGGAGCTTAAAAACAACAGCTCCGGGAATTATTTTATCCTGCCGGTGTTGATCCATAATTTCATTAAATAAAGCCAAGCCCTGCTCCAAAGTAGACAAGAAGTTTTCTTCCTCAGCCTGAACAACCCTGGTAATAAGTTTTTCTTTTTGACCCAACACGGGATAAACAGCTTTCATTTGAGCAACAACTTCTTGCGATATTTCATAAAGAAACGGCTTATTTATCCCCAAAACCCGGCCATGCCGCACCGCCCGACGGATTAAACGCCGTAAGACGTAACCACGACCGGTATTCCCGGGCATCACACCATCAGAAATCAAATTGGTAACGGCACGAATATGATCTGCAATAATGCGCAGGGAAAATGGCGAAGTGGCGCGGCTCTTATGCTTAATCGCTTCAATCAGCGGGGCAAATAAATCTGTTTCAAAATTTGAATCCACCCCCTGCAGGATTGAGGCAATGCGCTCGAGCCCCATACCCGTATCAATCCCCTTGTTTTTTAAAGGGATCAACTCCCCTTTTTCATTCCGGTTGTATTGAATAAAAACAAGATTCCAGACTTCCAAAAAGCGGTCACAATCGCAGCCGGGAGCACAATTAGGTTTGCCACAACTTTTGCTCGGCCCCAGATCGTAGTATATTTCAGAACAAGGTCCGCAGGGGCCAGTTGGACCCACAGCCCAAAAATTATTTTCTTCATTAAGCCTAAAGATTTTTTCGGCCGGCACCCCCCGCTCATTCCGCCAAATTGCATAAGCTTCATCATCTTTTTCATAAACAGCGATAGACAATTTTGCCTCCGGCAAGCGAAACTCATTAACCAAAAGGTCCCAGGCATATTCAATTGCTTCTTTTTTAAAATAATCACCAAACGAAAAATTGCCCAGCATCTCAAAGAAAGTGTGGTGACGAGGTGTTTTACCAACATTTTCCAAATCGATCATGCGCACACATTTTTGTACGGTAGCGGCCTTTTTGTATCGCGGCTTTTCCTGGCCAAGGAAAATTAGCTTAAACTGGAGCATGCCGGCCAAAGTTAATAAAACAGAAGGATCGGCCGGCACCAAAGAAGAACCAAACAATATCTTATGTTCTTTACTCTCAAAATATTCTAAAAATTTATTTCTTATTTCCGAACTTTTCATTGATTTGCTCCACTATTATCCGGCGAATCTTGGACTGAACCTTTTCAACCTCGGTTTCGTCAGTGTTTACAACCTTGACCCTGGCAGGATTATCTTTAGCGATGGCCAGATATTTATGGCGGATTCTCTGATGGAACTCAAGGGCTTCTTTTTCAAAACGATCTTTGGCTCCGGTTTGCAAGGCCCTTTTTAAGCCATTTTCAGGTGAGATATCAAGTAAGATAGTTAAATCGGGAACCAACCCCCTGGACGAAACCATATTGATATATCTTACTAAATCTTCCGGCAAGCCGCGACCGCCAATTTGATAAGCTACGGTTGAATCAGTAAAGCGGTCGGATATCACAATTTTTCCGGCCGCTAACGCCGGTATAATTATCTTGGTAACATGTTCCGAGCGGTCGGCCGCAAAAAGATACACTTCGGTTGTCTCGTCAAACACACTCCGCGGATCAAGCAGCATGGTTCTAATCTGCTTGCCAACCTGAGTGCCGCCCGGCTCCTGGGTTAATAAGACCTGATGTCCCTCTTCTTCAAGATAATGCTTTATTTTTTTTGAATGGGTTGATTTGCCACACCCTTCGGGTCCCTCAAACGTAATAAACATTTTTTACCCTCCGGCTAAACTAAAGCCCAACTCAAATTCCTTGCGGACGGAGCGATACTTAAGCATTAAATCATAACAATGCATCCTGATTCGCATAGAGTAATCAATATCTTCCGGCTGCCACGTACTGATAAAATAGGAAGTTGCTGCTCCAAAGTCCGTTTCTCCAATCAAGAATGACAGGTCGGAAGTAAAACGATCTGAAGCATTAAAGCGGTAAATTTCAAAATTAAACGGGCTGGTACCGCTATTTAAAACATAATGCGCATAGCCAAAACCCAGGGAAAGATGTCTTGAAAAAGTCTTTTTTAGACCTACCCCGGTTATCGTCCTTAGCCATCTCGTCCCATTAGAATAAAACCGCGAGTCAACAGAAGCAGAGGGGGTTATCTCTCCAAAAACCATTTCAGGCCACCGCCAATAAATGGTCCCAATACCACCACCCCGACCGGCATTAACAATCCCCTCTTCCGCTACAATTCCCAACATTGCTTCGGCATCATAGGTCACATCCGGCCAAATAGTTTTGGCCTGTTTGCTCCTTAAAACCAAATTGGGATAATAAGTCACTCTCTCATAATTAATTCTCTCTCTATAAGAGAGGGTGGATTCAAATTCGTATTTCAGATGTTTGGGCAAAGCCAAAAAAGCAAATGGGCCCGGATTATTTTCCTTCACCTCGTCACCAAAAAAGACTTGATGGGTAACCCCTCCAAATATGCCGTCGCTACCGGCCGCATAAATCCTGGCGTTGCCGCGACTATTGCCATTCACAATATAATTTGTCGCGACCCCTCCCCCAAACCCCTTTTTCTCAGCAAAACTAAGGCCATAAGTCCCTGACAGCTCCCTTCTTATATGCCAGGCTAAAGTTTCTCTAACATAAGTTCCATCTGTATTATTGGAACCGATCTCAGGAAAAGGGGGGATGTTTTTACGTCCTCGCTCATCAGCCGTCATATCATAAATATAAGTTGGCATTGGCAACACAGGAAAAGGCCCCAACCAGAAAAATCCCCAGGAGGCCACCAGCCAGCCATACTTGGGATATAGGAAAATCTCACTGGCTGTAACACGATAATGCGGGTTGTCAAAATCACACGTCGTAAACGAAGCATTATTTAATTTGAATTTCTCAAGCCCCAGCTCCATTTTCTGGCCTTTTATCTCAATTCCGCCATAATTAAACATTATGCCCGAGGCTACCCCGGCTCTATCCTTTATCTGATAATCCAGCGTTTCGCCTTCTATGCTCATGTCGCTATATCTTAAAAAGAAGCCCCTGTCCGCCATTATGTTTTCGGTTTCAGTATTATAAATGATATGCTCGCCGGCAACCATAACTTCTTTATAAATCACTTCAACCGATCCCCGGGCTTCAACAATACTCTTATCTTTTTCATAAGAAACGTTATCGCCATTAATGGCTAAATCTTTGTTCTGAGCCAAACTGTGCGAAGGCAAAAAGAGCAGAGAGATAACAATAGCTTTCAAAAAGTAACGCCGCAGACAAACACTCATTGTCTTACGCGACTTCCTCGTAACGGCTTTCTTTACTGGCAAATTTAGCAATTTCTTTGCGGAAGACAAGTTCGATTGTCCCGACCGGACCATTCCTCTGTTTGGCGATAATTATCTCCGCCACATTGCCTCTTTCTGATTGAGGATTATAATAACCCTCTCTATGAATAAACAGAACCACATCGGCCGTTTGCTCAATTTCACCGGATTCACGCAGATCGGACAACCGCGGAATGCGATCGGTCCGCTGCTCTACCGCTCTTGAAAGCTGAGACAAGGCGACCACCGGCACCTCCAATTCTCTGGCCAAGGTTTTCAATGACCGCGCGATCTCCGAAATTTCCTGCACACGATTTTCAACCCGCATCCGGCCGCGCATCAGCTGCAAATAATCAACAATCACCAAGCCCAACCCCCGCTCTATCTTAAGCCGCCTGGCCTTGGCGCGCAGCTCCGTTGAAGTTAAGGTCGCTGAATCATCAATATAAATCGGGGCCTCGGAGAGACGACCCAGGGCGCGCGTCAGCTTTTTCCAGCCGGTATCCGAAAGGCTGGCGGTCTTTAATCTCTGCGCATCAACTTCCGCCTCCGAACAGAGCATCCTTTGGGCCAATTGTTCTTTGCTCATTTCCAGTGAAAAGATCGCCACCGGCAATTTATATTTTATCGCGGCATTCTGAGCGATATTTAAAGCAAAAGCGGTTTTCCCTACGGCCGGCCTGGCCGCAATAATAATAAGGTCAGAATTTTGAAATCCGGCGGTTAGACGATCCAGATCCGGATAGCCGGTTGGCGTGCCTGTAATCGCCTCTTTTTTATCATACAGGCTGTCAATTTTATCCAAAACCCCTTTAATGACCGTATCAATTTTAGAGAAGCCTTCACGCACCCGCTTTAAAGCAATATTAAAAACAGTTTTCTCCGCCTGGTCCAGGATCTGGTCAACATTTTCCCGCTCCTCAAAAGCATTGGTCACGATGTTTGTCCCGGCTTCAATCAAACGGCGCAAAATTGATTTTTCTTCAACAATTTTTGCATAGTAATCGACATTAGCCGAAGTTGGCACAGAATTTAGCAGATCAGCCACATAAACAGAACCACCCACGGCATCCAATCTGCCCGCTTTACGCAATAAATCTGTCACGGTTATCAGGTCGACCGGTTCTCCTTTATCAAAAAGTTCTAAAACAACCTCATAAATAAAGCGGTGGGCATCGCGGTAAAAGCTGTCCGCGTCAAGAATCTCCACTACCCGCATAATCGCGTTTTTGTCCAGCAGTATAGAGCCAAGCACAGATTGCTCGGCAATTAAATCTTGTGGGGGGATCTTTCCTTCCGCCATGATAATTAATTCTAACCTATTTAATACCGGGTTTCAAGGAACCGGCCCAGGAAACTTTTACGCCATTGGCAATATCTTTTCCAATAGAATTTTACGCAAACATTTGCCTGTATAGCTCTTCGAATTTCTGACCACTTCCTCCGGCGTCCCACTCGCCACAACCTCGCCCCCCTCATCCCCACCCTCCGGACCAAGATCAATTATGTGGTCAGCAGTTTTGATCACGTCGAGATTATGTTCAATCACAATCACAGAGTTGCCTGATTCAGTTAACCGGTGAAGCACTGCCAGCAGTTTTTTAATGTCATCAAAGTGCAACCCGGTTGTTGGCTCATCTAAGAGATAAAGGGTTTTACCCGTTGAGCGCGTGGCCAGCTCATTGGCCAATTTAACCCGCTGCGCCTCTCCGCCCGAAAGTGTCGTGGCAAACTGCCCTAATTTAATATAGCTTAAACCGACCTCATTTAAGGAAGAGAGCTTTCTTTGAATCTGGGGAATGTTGGCAAAAAGCCGCAAAGCTTCTTCCACCGTCATCTCCAAAACATCATAGATGCTCTTACCTTTATAATGCACTTCCAGTGTCTCCCGGTTATAGCGCTTGCCCTTACAAACATCGCAGGGGACATAAACATCGGGCAGAAAATGCATTTCAATCTTAACCAGGCCATCGCCGCTGCAAGATTCGCAGCGCCCACCTTTAACGTTGAATGAAAATCTCCCGGGCTTATACCCACGCATGCGCGCTTCCTGAGTCATGGTGAAAAGATCACGAATGTGAGTAAAGACACCCGTATAGGTGGCTGGATTTGAGCGCGGAGTCCGGCCAATCGGAGTTTGATCTATAATAATAACCTTATCAATATGCTCGAGCCCCTCAATAGCCTCATGTTCACCGGCCTTTTCTAAGGAACGATAAAAGTGCTTCGCCAGAGCCTTATATAAAATATCATTTACCAGAGAACTTTTGCCGGAGCCGGAAACCCCAGTAACACAAGTAAAATTTCCCAGAGGAAAGACTACATCAATCTTTTTTAAGTTATTATGCTTGGCCTTTTTTACCTTCAAGTATTTGCCATTGCCCGTTTTGCGATTCCCGGGCACATCAATTTTCTGCCTGCCGGACAAATATTGGCCGGTAATAGACCTCTTTTCCCTTAATAAATTTACCAGAGCACCGGTTGCAATAATCTTTCCGCCGTGCACCCCCGCCCCGGGCCCGATATCTACCAGGTAATCCGCGGAGCGCATCGTCTCTTCATCATGTTCAACTACAATTATCGTATTGCCCAAATCACGCAAACGCTCCAGGGTTTCAATTAAACGCCTATTATCACGCTGGTGCAAGCCAATGGATGGTTCATCTAAAATATAGAGCACACCCACCAAACCAGAGCCAACCTGGGTGGCCAGACGAGTGCGTTGCGCTTCTCCGCCAGACAAAGTTGCCGACTGCCTGGCCAATGTCACATAGTCCAACCCCACATCGATTAAGAACTTAAGGCGGGTTTTTAATTCTTTCAAAATCTGCCTGGCGATAAATTCTTCGCGCACAGTTAATTTTAAGTTATCAAAAAATCCCATCACCTTTCTAACGGGCAGCTCCGCCACATCGGAAATAGATTTTTTATCAATGGTCACTCCCAGGCTTTCCGGCCGCAGCCTTTGGCCCCGGCAATCCGAGCAAGAAACCGAACTCATGTAGCGGTAAAGGTGATAACGCACATTTTCTGATTTTGTCTCAAAATAACGGTGTTTGAGCCAGTTAATAACCCCTGCAAATTTACCTTCATGCTCCCAATAACCGCGTTCCATCTGGTAGGTGAATTTTATCGGCTTGTCAGTACCATAACAGATTACCTTCAGTTGCTTTTTGCTTAATTTCTTAATTGGCGTATGAATATCAAAACCATACTCGCGTCCCACAGCTTCTACTTTTTGAACATAATATGTAACCGCCTCACCCCAGGCGGCGATGGCTCCTTCGGCAATGGTTAAATTTTTATTGGGGATCACCAGATCCGGGTCAAACTCCAACTTGTCGCCTAAGCCGCTACACGTGGGACAAGCCCCATAGGGACTATTGAAAGAAAACATGCGCGGCGTAATTTCGTCTAAACTAATGCCACAAGCGGCACAAGCAAACTTTTCGCTAAAGATTTTTGGCTCGCCTTTTCCCTTATCCGGCAACACGGCCACTACCCCGTTACCGTAACGCAAGGCTGTCTCCACCGATTCATTTAGCCGTTTTCTGTTTTTGGCGCTAACGACCAACCTGTCAATAACTATGTCAATGTTATGTTTTAACTTTTTGTTTAAAACCGGGACTTCCGCTATCTCATAAATTTTTCCGTCAACCCTCACCCTGATAAAACCATCTTTCTGGGTATCGGCCAACAACCCTTTATATTCACCCTTACGGCTGCGGATAACCGGAGCCAGAATTTGCAGCTTCTTTCCTTCAGGCAGCTCCAGGATCTGGTCAACTATTTGCTGGGCAGTCTGCCGCTCAATTTTCCGTCCGCATTTCGGGCAGTGGGGAATGCCAATATTAGCAAAAAGTAATCTCAAATAATCATAAATTTCCGTAATTGTGCCAACGGTGGAGCGGGGGTTGCGGGGAGGCGCTTTCTGGTCGATGGCGATAGCCGGGGAAAGTCCGTCAATTGAATCAACGTCCGGTTTTTGCATCTGTTCCAGGAACTGGCGGGCGTAAGCCGACAATGATTCGACATAACGCCTCTGCCCTTCGGCGTAGATCGTGTCAAAAGCTAATGACGATTTACCTGATCCAGAGATCCCGGTAAAAACGATAAATTTATTACGCGGCAGTTCCAGGTCAACATTTTTCAGGTTGTGCTCGCGGGCCCCTTTGATGATTAGTTTGTCAGCTTCAGTCATGCTACTGTTTTACATTAGGTAAGGATTTCTTTGTCATTTTCTTTAGCCTTTTTTTGG
>METP01000069.1:0-12524 GCA_001771365.1 candidate division WOR-1 bacterium RIFCSPLOWO2_02_FULL_46_20
TCACGCTTGAAGTAGAAACGGTGACAGAATCAAGCTCCTGGATTTTATCCTTCTGGAAAAGAATCAGGAGTTTCTTCAGGCGTTAAATTCCGCCCGCATTAAGGTAGGCCGCATAAATGGCGTGAACGTCATTTCCGGTATCCACCAAGCCGTCTGTTCCAACTTCGAGCACATAGAAGTCACCAACATTTCCGTGCACAATCAAGTTGCGAATTATTCTATAAAGCGGCGGGAGTATTCCTGAATTAAACATTTCGTAGATCGATGTTTTTCCGTCACCATGGGGGGTATGTCCTCCAACCAGGCACACGGGGCGATTCTTATTCTTGCCGACTAACCAGAGATTTTTTGCCGTAGCCACACTATCAAATTCCGTATAAGCTCTATCAGGATCGTCATGCTCATATCGGTTCCATAACAACTGCTCAACCAGTTTGGAATCTAAGCGCGCATCAGTTAACTGCTTGCGGGTCACGCCTTTCCTAATCGTTGCCGAATGCGCCAGCAATCCCGCCCCGTCTTCTCCTTCCCAGATCGCTGACAGCGGACAGCCATCGAAAAACCCTTGATAAAGCGCAAGGGTTTCTTTAATCTGCTGTTCCGAATAATTTTCAGCTTTCATCTGTTTGATTAAATAACGGAGAAATTCAATCACCTGAAGTGACATCGCGGGACTATTGCCTTTACAAATCAACATATTTGCATCGACGCCCCTAAAATCTATTGGACTGTTATTCGAAAGTCCGGCAACCAGGTCCAGCGTATCCTGATTGGGAGATTGCTCTTCCTGCTTAATAATTTCATTCCGAACCTCTGCGCTGGAATAAATTAGATCGTGATTCCCTAAAAGGCATTGCACCCGATCGGGATAGGCGTTCTTGAGCGCGATAAGGGCCTTCAAAACCCTCAGGGAAGAAGTCATGTCCTTCAAATCGCCGCTCTCGGGATGGATATAATCTCCCAAAAAGACAAGCTGGATTTCCCCCTTATCCAGCATCCTGCCGTAAACCTTGAGCAGTTCGTTCAAGTTTTGCTCATTGCCGTGCAGATCGCCGACCACAATCAGAGGAACAGAAGTTTTCATGAAAAAATCAAACTCCAGCATGGCGCCGGGTTGGCCGTTGGCGGCCAGCGGGCGGGAAAGATTGAAGGGCCGCAAGCCGATTTCTTGGGAGAGAAGATCGTTCACTTTACGAAGACAACCTTGAGGGTCCGCGTCAAATTTTAGGGACAAACCAGCTACATTCAGTCCTCGAACCGGTTTAATATGACGAGTCTTCGGCGCGCCCTGAGGCGAAGTTATCGAAACCTGGATCGGTCGCCTAAAAAGAGATATTACGCCCGACAAAAATCCAACGTTGGCTGCCATATACTTACTTATCGTGTTTTATGGCCAAAAACTTGCGAAGTTCCCGTATGGTACCGTGATTACGAATTACTCTGTCTGCAACCTTCAAATAGTCCTTTTTAGATGATTGCGAATTTATCCGCCTGAGGGCTGCCTGTTTCGACAGGCCCGTTTTTATCAACCGTTTCAACCTCGTTTCTTTTGGCGCGGTAACCACCCAAACTTCATCAACATAATCGACCAATCCGATCTCTTTCAGTACTGCAGCGTTGACAACTATCAGTGAAAAGTGAGCAGTGAGCAGTGAAGAGTTTTTGATTATTGTCTTGACTTCTTTTTTTAAAGCTGGGTGCACAATCCTGTTTAATTCTCGCAGTTTTTTTTTATCAGCAAAAACTATCTCCCCCAGTTTATGGCGATTAATTGCCCCTCCCCGGTTGAGGATCTTTGAGCCAAATGTTTTAACAATTTCACGCCAAACAGCAGTTTGCGGCGCATATAACATGTGGGCAACTTTATCCGCGTCTATAACCATTGCTCCTCGCCGCGCTAAAATTTTGGCCACAGTGTCTTTACCAGCCCCCATAGAACCGGTTAAGCCAAGAATCTTCATGTCGGCATTATACCACGAGATTATTCTTGACAATAAGCCTTGCTGAGAATAAAATGTGGTCAATGTGTTTGCTCAAGCGATTGGTTGTTATTATAATCGCTGTTTTCTCTTTAACAATAGTTGTCCACGCGGATTTTGATTTTCCATATGGCAGCGTCAAGATAAAAGTCCCCCCTTCCGAAAATCCCTTCCCGGGGTTTGGCAGTTATTACTCTACAATCGCAAAGGGGATGAAAAGTATTCTGTGGAATCCGGCCTCTCTGGGGAAATTAGGGCTAACCGAAGCTTCATTTGCCACAATCTCCCCCTCAGATACCTACGGCTATTCGAGAACAATGGCACTTAGTGAAACCAGCGGTACACTTGAAGGCGGAGCATCATTAGCCCTTCTCTTCCGTCCCCCGGCCGAAATAGGCTCCGGCATTTCTACCACAGACATAAATGTTACTGTGCATGCTGATTATGCTACCTCCAGTACCGGCATAAATTTCTCTTCCGCTTTAAAAGTCAACGATCAGGTCGCGATTGGGTTTACTTCCAACAATCCCCTGGAATTGGACCTAAATTTAGCCGGGAGCTTTCCCATCACGGTCCGAACCGCCATAGACCTAAAGGGGCAAACAGTTGGTGGCATGGAAATTGCTAATGATGGCAAACTCAAATATACTTTTGGCAGCGGCGCGACAATCACGACATACGAAAGCACCCAACCGATTTGGGACGGTTTTCTTACTCAAGAAGTAACCGTCCCCTTCACCAACCTGTCCGAACTCAGAAACAATATAAGCATTCAATCACCATATACTGGTACTCTGGCCGGAAACTTTGGCCAGCTTTGCCTGGGAATTAATATGGTTCCCATTTATGCCACGGCAAATATCCAAAACGATGTCCGCACAGTGGTAAATTCCGATACGGATGACGGTTTTCTCTACACCCCGAACTTTGACACCAGTAATCAGACAGAATTAGCCAGCTGGATTAACGATTCAGATAACTACGGAAGCGCGGCCGGCTACCAACGCAAAGTAATCAAACTCCCGGCCCGTGAGACCATTGCCACAGCCAAATATAAAGGGGACTATACTGCCAGCACTGCCCGCTTTGATATCGGCGCTATCTTCGATGTAAACAACTGGCTAACGGTTGGCCTCAATCTGGAAAACGCCAGCGGATCATCACTTAATTTTAAGGGGACCGGCCGTTCCGCGTACGTAACTTATCGCGAGATCAACACCGAAGACGCTGGCGATGTAGCCGAGCTTATTCAACCGGGAGGGAAAAGCGCTTTTGACCTTTTCACCGACACCTGGGTCAGTACAACTGAGGCCGGGGGGAACAGCCTTTTTCTGGAGGCGGAAAAAAACTATGCTCTTCCTAAAAAGATACGTTTTGGGATCGCCTTTAAAAAACCGTTTCTAATTGCTGTTGATTTTGAACAAAACCAGGTGCCGATTAAATATATGACCACGGAAAACAATCTGCCGGTAGAGATCACTATCAGCAAGATTAATTTTATGAAAATTGGCACGGAAATGCGTATTTTCGCTTTACCTGTCTGGCTGCGCGGCGGAACCACCCTCATGTCCAAACCTGAAATAAGCAGCCTCAGCGCGGGCGCGCAGAGCAGCCTTGATAAGGTTTTTCAATATGGTTTTCTCCCTTTAAATTTTGATCTGGGTTTAGAAACAAACGCCTGGGACGTGATTATCAACACAGCTTTTGGTATAAATGCCCAAAGTTTAATCAGCTCTATGCAACTGGATACCGGTAATATGGGCTTAAATAAATTGGTTTATTATGATATTACGTTGGGAAAAGATGCCTGGCAGATATCTTACCTGGCTGAAGTAGACCCAACAGGGACGGCTTCAGCTTATGGCACCAAAACTGTTCCGGCCGGCACCAGTAAATCATTCGCGGCAGCAGATATTAAATTTGTCCAGACTTTGGGTCTAACGTATAGATTTTAGGAGATGAAATAATGAATTATAAATTATTATTGAGAATTGGGGTTTCGTTCTTCATTCTGGTTTTATTGTTTGGCTTTTCAGCGGGGGGCATTCCCATCATGGCCAATATTGAGTTAACCAGCCTATCCGACAACTCAATGATAATTACCTGGTCTACAACCAATGAGGCCTCCAGCACAGAAATCGTTTGGAGGGCCGGCGGCTTAACAAACATTACAACCATTGCCGGAACGACTAAATATCATTATGTGGAATTAACCGGGCTGTACCAAAACACAACCTATCAATACAGGATCAAGTCCGGTGACGTTATTTTCCCTCCCCCCCCGTTATTCTCGCCACAATCTTTCACGACGCTGGCAAAGCCCTCCGGAGAATATCTGTTTAGTTTTGCCGTTTTAAATGACCTGCGTTATGCGAATGGCAAAGCAAGTACAAAAGGGAGCCGTGGCATCCCCTATGCCGTTTGCGCTGAAATCATGAGCTCACACGTCGCCGACATAAATAGTTATGTCGGTCCCAACGGCGCTTCCGGAGTTGCCTTTACCGTTATCAATGGCAATCTGGCCGAATCCTCTGGAACCTATGGAGATCAAGTAGGCGCGGCTGCTAACCTGAAAGGGAAATTGGATCTATTAACCGGGGCAAGCAATTTTACCTCAAATATATCTTACAAGTATCTTCCGGTCCCCGGGTACCAGGACAAAAAAGCTGTCTACACCACGGATTGGATTACCGATGCCTTTGCCCCTCTAACCAATCAAACTTCGATCGAGACCACCTATGGATATAGAGCAACCAGCAAAGAGGTTGATTCTGTCTTTAACTACAATTTTGAATATAAGGATTACAATTTTATTTTTCTAGATTCGGTCAAGAAAAACGGCACAGGCGGAGCGGCAGATCTGACATTTCTAAAAAACAAGATCGCCGGTTCCCTTAAAAAAACCTTTATTTTTATGAGTTTCCCGGCCTACAATCCTTTTGAAACCGCGACCAAAGATTATCCATTGAACATCCCTACCTCGGAAGTTGGCGGTGACATTATAAATATCGAAAACTACGCGGCTTTCCAGGATACTATTGAGGCTTACACCGATGCCTCCGGCAATCCCATTGTGGCCGCGGTTATCGGGAGCCACCTGGGTGACAATTATAATCGTGAGATAAGCAATATTTCCTATGTCCGCCAGGGCCCGGCGCTGCAATATCCGACCGGCTACTCAATCTATAAAGTTTACAGCACAGGTTATGTTAAAACCTTTTATAAAACCACAGACAGGGACGGCACTGATAAACCATATTACGAACACGCCCGTGATCAAATCAGCGCGGAAACAGTTTCAGGACAAGCCGTACCCGCGGAAGCCCTAACCCAGTTCTGGCTTGGCTCTTCAAGCTCCCGCAACTTTACTTATAGTTACGCGTTTATTCCCGGCCTGTCCCCAAAGGTTTTAGGAACTGGGCCGGTCAGCAACGAAACGGGAGCGGGCTTAAATAGTCCCATCCTGATTACCTTTAACAAGCGTATGTCGACGCAAGGCCTGGGAACCTGGATCACCATCACCAATACTACCGACAATACGGCGCTAGCTGTCTCAGCCGAAGAATTCATAGACGCCAGTCGAACTGTGTTAAAAGTTACCCATCCTGATTTCACGGTAGATAAAACCTATCGCGTAACCGTTAGCGGCTCAAAAGCCATGGATGAAGGATCAACCGCTATGGCCGCTGATTTTATTTTTAGTTTCAATACCTCTGGCGGCACGAAAGATGAGATTGAACCCTCGGCCCATATCAACTTACTGTCAGACAATTCCTCAGATGACCCCTTTCCCAACTTCACCGGGATAGCCACTGACGAAAGTAGAATTATCACTGTTCAGTATCGCTTTGATAATACAGGTAACTGGGTTTTGACAGAGGCTGTGGATGGCCAATTTACCGGGACAACCGAAGTTTTCCAAATTAAACCAACCAGTCCTTTGTCTGAGGGGCCCCATACACTTTGGCTTAAAACCATTGACGGCATTGGCAATACATCCTCTTCAGAAGGATTCTTGGCCTACTCTTTTAGCATTGTCTTTGGAGGTAAACCTTCAATATCAAGCGTTAAATTCGATGGAAATTCTATTAGTGTGGGAGAGGCCATAGATGCAACCCCCAGAATCGAAATCACTATAGCCTCAAACAACTCAGTTACGTCCGCCAAATTAACTTTAGATTCGACAGAACAAGCCTTGACCCTATTAAAGGTAAATACAAGTTATTACACAACTTATGAAGTCGCCACCGCTCTGGCGGACGGCGCGCACGGAATAACTATTGAGGCCTTTGATGCCAATGGCAATGGGGCAACTTATGAGGTATTTCCGTTATACGTCCAGGCTGTGTCAGGCACGAGTATACAAGGAACCCCCTTAAATTATCCTAACCCTTTTGATCCAGGAACACAAAGCACGGCAATTAGTTATACTCTTTCCAAGTCTTCTAACATATCATTAAGTATCTTTGATTTATCCGGCAACCTGATCTACAAAAACACCTATACTTCCAGCCAGGCTGGCGGAAAAGCCGGCTACAACGAAGTCGCCTGGGACGGCAAATCCAGTTCCGGCAATTATGTCAGCAACGGCATTTATACTTACCTTATCATTGTTGACGGAGAAGTAATCCAAAACGGCAAAGGAAAAATTAGTATATTTAAACAATGAAAAAAGGATTAATATTAATTAGTTGCCTATTAATTGGTTGCGGTGCCGCCCTGGCGGTCAATGGCGTTGCCGCAGACCCTTCGAACACATTATTCACCGCTCGCCAGCTCGGCCTGGGGGGCGTTTCGGCCGCTTTCTCAGACGACGCTAATGGGGTCTTTTCCAATCCGGCCGGATTAACCAATGTTGAATTCCCTCAGCTGGTAGGCGCTTCGCGAAAACTAATGTTGGACGAAACCCAATACACTCTCTTCGCCTGGGCCATCCCCTCCCAGATGGGGACTTTTGGTCTCGGCTATACGGGAGCGAATACCAGCGGATCCATTCCAACAAAGCTTGATCCGGCCAGCGGCCGTATTATCATTGATCCGAGCAGTGAAGCTATCGGCTACGGCACTAGCGTTATTGCCCTATCCTATTCAAAAAATCTGCGGGATATTTTGTCCCTTGGCGCTACCTACAAATTATTTAACCAATCTTTTAGCGGCGGCCTCTCAAGCCAGGGGACAGCCACCGGCCTTGATCTCTCTGCTTTATTCAAACCTCGCTCATGGTTAACTATTGGCACAAATCTGCAGAATGTTTTAGAAGGTACGCTGCAATGGTCAGGTAGTACTTCAACCGATAAAATTGGCGGATTTTACAAATTAGGTTTTAAGCTCAATGTTCTCGGTTCATCCAACGAGGCGATGAGTACACATCCTCAAAAACTTGATATGGGCTTTGATTACAACAGTCCGCACAACACCCCCTCCGCGGCAAATTATAGCCTGGGCTTTGAATACTTCCCTCTGGAAAAAACAGCCTTAAGAGTCGGCTACAACCCCAGGGGCATTACTTATGGCATAGGCATGATTAATGGTGGTTTCAGATTTGATTACGCGTACGCCGCCGACTCTGAAATCCCCGGAAATATTCCCCATTATTTTTCTCTATCTTACGTCGGGGAACAAGCTGTCCTGGTCTCTCAAAAGCTGACTAAAAAAGAACCATACATTGTTATCATTCAACCCCAGGATCGCTTGATAACAGATCAAGAAACGATCAATATCATAGCGCGGGGAGCCACAAAAAAATACCTGGACGAAAAAACTATCTGGAGAGTCACCGGCCTCTCAGAGACCCAAGAAGTTAATGAAATCACTCAATTGGAAGAGCTGACAACCGTCTATCTTAACGGCAATAAAATCGATCAGACAGGCACCATAGAAGTCTCCCAAAAATTGGTTCTGGGAAGAAATGTTTTCCAAATTGTTGGTTATACTCCTGACTCCGCAGTCAATTCGGCAGAAGTGAAGGTCCTACGCGTTGAACCATTCAACGATACCGCAATGGATCACTGGGCCATTGAGCCAATTTCCCTGGCGGTTACACTGGGATTGGTCAAAGGTTACCCGGACAATCTTTTTAAATCCGAAAAAGGGATCAGCCGTGCTGAACTTATCACTTTACTGGTACGAACATTATCCGCTAATCTGGAAACCGAAGAGCCGCTTTCAAGTTTTTCCGATGTTCCCGATAGTCATTGGGGCGCAAAATATATCGCCTATGGAGCGGACAAAGGGCTGGCTAAGGGGTATCCTGATGGAACGTACAAACCTAATACGGTGCTAAGTCGGGCGGAAGGAATCACCATCCTGGCTCGCTATGCTAATCTGGCTGAAAAAACCGAAGAAAAATCACCCTTCCCTGATTTAGCTCCAGATTTCTGGGCCAATAAGTTTATTCTCCCCGCCATAGAAGCCGGCCTGCTGGAATATCTAAAAGGCAAAGATTTTGACCCTTCGGCTCCATTTACCCGGGCTGAAGCTTGCGAGGTGCTTTATCGCACACCACGAATAAAAGCTATGATTGAACAATTCTGGACAACCGGAGTTATCTCTGAGTCACAATAGAATAAGTCTGGCCATCTGTTTTAATCGTTACGGCCCCGCTTAGATCGGTGCGGAAGATTTTACAGCCAACACCGGTCAGTTTTCCCAACGTAGCCTTGTGTGGGTGGCGAAATTTATTGCGCTGGCCGCAGGATATTATGGCCGCCTGAGGCTTTACCGCTTCCAAAAAATCCGCTCCGGTCGCCGTAACACTGCCATGATGTCCAACTTTTAAAATTTGGCCTGCCAGCGAGGCGCCGGAAAATCGGCTCAAGACTTCCGCTTCACCCTCAATCTCGTTATCACCCGTGAACATCATGGAAAAGTTTTTATACATCAGACGAAAAACAACGGAAACATTATTTGGGTTAATGTCTTCAGGAAAAGGCGGCACAGGATGTAAAATATTGGCTTTAATCTCGTCCAAATTGATCGTTTGACCGGCACGAGCCAGCGTATACTTGATATTATTCTTCTTGATCAACTGCAAAAACCGGCGGTAATAAGCAAAATCGCAATAAAGACCTGGCTCTAAAACAGTTTTAACCTTAATTTTTTCCAAAACATAAGGCAAGCCGCCCACATGGTCACCGTGAGGATGCGTTAAGACCAGCAGATCAAGATCTTTTATCCCCTTCTTGCGCAAAAACGGCACAATTACCTTCTCCCCCATGCCTGGCTCTCCGCCATCAACTAACATTGTTTTTCCCGACGGAGTTTTGACAAAGATTGAGTCCCCCTGGCCAACATCCAGGATGGTAATCATAAGTTTGTCATCGTTAAGAGAAAAAGCCGTGTTCCACAAAAACAGAGAAAAAACAGATAAACAAACAACCGTTAAACGAAAGCGGTTAAGTTTTGGCCAGGCGCCTCTGCGCAAAATCTCCACCCCGCCCATGAGACAAGCATAATAAGCTAAAATTATCGGCAACGTCGGCGTGGCAAAATAAACTTCGGCCAAAGGAAAAGCGGCCAAAAACGTAACCAGCCAATCCATAAACCAAAGCAGGATCAGGTTGGCGCCATTGATCAATTCCGCGATAGGCAAGAAAAAAATACCCGCCACAGTTGCCACAAAACCCAGGATAACCAGCAAGCCCGCCCAGGGCAGCAGCAAAAAATTAGTTAAAACTCCGATTAGTGAAGTTTGGCTAAAATGATAAATGGTCACCGGCGAGGTAACCAGCCCCGGAGCCAGCGCTACGGCCAGGAGCGAGGCAATTTGTTGGGGCATATATTTTCTTAAATGCTTGTCAATCACAGGCGCGACATATATCAAAGACCAGGTCGCGGCAAAAGAAAGTTGAAAACCAACATTAAAAAGAGTTGTGGGATTAAACAATAAAATAATGAAGGCGGACAAGGACAGAGAAGTGTAAATTTCTTTTTCCCGCTCAAAGAGCAAACCAATCATCATAATTTCCGCCATGATGGCCGCGCGCAAAATCGAAGGGCCCAGGCCCGCTCCCAGCGCGTAGAGCAAATTAAGCATTGTCACGATAGAAATCCCCAAACCAAGCGGCAGGCCAACACGACGCACAACAAAAAGCCCCCCCCCGGCCAAAAGCCCAAGCTGCATGCCCGAAGCAACCAAAAGATGGGCCACCCCGGCTTTTTTATAGGCTGCTTTTGCCTCAGCCGGAATCCTGTCTGTTTGGAAGCCAAAAACTATCCCGACAAACAATGTCGCGTATGGCTCAGGCAGAGTTTTTTGCGCCACAATGATCAGCTTACTTTTAATAACCATGCTTAGTTTTTTAAGCCGGCTGCCTTTGCCATGTTCAATTACTTCGGGCGGAGCACGGGTTGATCTTAGCTGGCAATAAATACCCTTATCTTCCAGATAATCGGCAAAGGATAAAAGGCCGGGGTTGGACAAGCCTTGTAAATCCTCCAGCTGGCCTGATATGGCAACCGTATCCCCATATTCAACACTCCCTGCCTGACTAATGACGGAAACCTTACCGCCGACGGCATTTTTCCCGGCCCGGGAAACAGCCAGAGTAAAAAACATCTTATCATCTTTCACTCTCGGCTCATCATCAACCCGGCCTATTACGGTCGCGTATTGATTTTTTGGTATATGCGAAATATCGTTTTTGGGAGGAGGAAGATTTCTGATTTGGAAATTGAGAAGGCCAATTACAAAGAAAAACCCTAGCATCGCAAAAAGGACATTTTTTTTATTAATAATTCCCCAAATCGCAAAAGCTAAAGGTAAAATAATGAGCAGGAAGGAAAACCAAAGCGGGGAGCCAAGCACGTTACCAACAATTATTCCCAGAATATAAATTAATGTTATAACAGTTAATAGGTTGTTCATTGTTTATTTAGGACAAGGGTCAAATAGTAATCTTCTCCCTAATCTTCCCAAACTTACCTTGACCAATAGTCTTAACTTTCATAATATCTTCAATCTTGGAAAAAGAACCGTTACTGGAGCGGTATTCAATAATTTTTGCGGCGGTCCCCGGTCCAATTCCATTAATTTTGCACAATTCACTCGCTGAAGCGGAATTTATATTTATTTTACCCGGGGCTGTCCCCAAACTCCTAAGCCCCGAATTTCCTGATACCCGTTCCACAGATTGCACTTTAACCGGGATATTGACCTTCTGCCCATCCTTAACTTTCTCTGCGAGGTTTATAGAAGAAAGATCGGCCAGCCAAGTTGCCCCACCCGCCATTTCTATCGCGTCAATTACGCGATCGCCAGTTTTTAATTTATAGACCCCCTCGCCGTTTACCGCCCCGCTGACATGAACTATAATTTCGGCAACATCCATAATTGGAGAGGACAATTTTGATTCTTCAATGATAATTTCTGACGACTCCGCGGGAAAAAAATGACGAAAGGCCATTACGCTAAGGCCGGTGATAATTAAGGAAACTAAACCCAGGATGATTAACTGCTGTTCTTTGGATAATTCAGGCATACTTAAACAACAGCAATTCTATTGCCACGAGGAATCAGTGAAAAATTGTCGAGATTACGACATCATCCTTCGTCCCGATAAATCGGGACTTCGGAGGACTTAGATTTTGTGGTAAATGTTGATAATATCCCTGATGTAGGAACTGGTATGGGATTTATAGCCAAGTTGCCTTTCTACGGCATTAGGGCCTTCAAGATAACCAGCCAGAGCAAACTGCATCCGCTGATTGTATTTTTCAAAACGATCCAATAAATACTTCATATAACGCGCCGTTCCCTTGGCATTTTGATCAATATCATAAGGATCAGCAATTCCAACCGTGGTACAAGTGGAAGGCAAGAGTTGCCCCAAGCCAACAGCCCCGCTTGATGAAACAGCGCTGGGATTAAATCTTGATTCACGCGCCATCAAGGCGGTCACTAATTTGGGATTAACATCGTAATCCTTGGCATATTTAACAATGCTGCTGGTAATAACTTTAGCCTCATCTTCTTGCCGGTATTGGCTGACAAAATTCAAGATCGAAGTATAAGGCGCTTCTCCCGTCTCCGCGTAATAATCAGGTTCAGGTAAATTAGAAATGACTTCCTGGGTGAAGGCCACCGGCTCAGAAGCTGTCTCTTTTGGTCTATGCCCTTTGTCTCCCCCCAAACTGGAGAAAATGGTAGCCACAAATAAAACCACAACAATAACACTAACGCCATCCATTAAGTATTGATTTTAACATTATAAGAAGAGATTTGCGAGAGTTATCTATTCAAACTTTTGTCTTTCAGACGTAGAGACTGCTTTGATCGAGAGGTTGTAACGCCCCATATCATCTTTTTCGGTGACTTTAACCACAACAACGTCGCCAATATTTAAGGCGTCTTCTACCCTGGCAATCCTTTGTTGTGAAATTTGAGAAATGTGGACCAAGCCATCTTTGCCAGGCACCATTTCAACAAAAGCACCGAATGGCATAATGCGAACAACCCTGCCTTTGTAAAGATCCCCAACCTTTGGTTCAAAAGTCAGTTCTTCAATCATCTTTTGGGCTCTCTTGCCGCCCTCCGAATCAATCGCG
>METP01000069.1:12533-14016 GCA_001771365.1 candidate division WOR-1 bacterium RIFCSPLOWO2_02_FULL_46_20
CTCCGAATCAATCGCGGTGATTAAAACCCGGCCATCATCTTCGATATCAATCTGGGCGCCGGTTTCTTCCACCATGCGCTTAATATTCTTGCCGCCCGGGCCTATCACCGCGCCAATTTTTGATGGATCAATTTGTATACTGATAACTCGAGGCGCGTATCGCGACAACTCTTCTCTTGGAGCGGCAATGGCCTTTTCAATTTTATCCAGAATAATCAATCTAACTTCTTTAGCCTGTGTCAGCGTTTTTTCAATCAGTTCATATGACAGGCCATCAACTTTAACATCCACCTGAATCCCGGTAATCCCCTTTTTAGTCCCGGATACTTTAAAATCCATGTCACCAAAAAAGTCTTCCACCCCCTGGATATCGGTCAATAATATTTCTTTGTTATCTTCTTTGATTAAGCCAATGGAAATCCCGGCTACCGGGTTCTTAATTTTGACCCCCGCATCCATCAACGCCAAAGTACTGCCGCAAGTTGCCGCCATAGAGGTAGAACCATTGGAAGATAATACTTCGGATACCAATCTTATCGTGTAAGGGAATTTTTCTTCATCAGGGACAACCGGTAGCAATGATTTTTCCGCCAGGGCGCCATGACCGATTTCTCTTCTGCCAGGCCCACGGATTGGCCTAACCTCGCCCACCGAATAAGCGGGGAAATTATAATGATGCATGTAACGCTTGGTTTCTTCAGGGCTTAAACCATCTAATCTCTGTTCTTCACCCAAGGCACCCAAAGTCGCGATGGTTAAAACCTGGGTCTGGCCGCGGGAGAAAAGTGCTGATCCATGCACTCTGGGCACAACACCAACCTCACAAGTAATTTCACGTAAATCCATAATTTTTCTACCATCCGGCCGCTTGCCATCTTTAACAATCATTTCTCTGACAACCTGTTTTTGCATATCATCAAAAATATTCTCAATATCAGCCGGCAACTCTTCAACCAGCTCCTTTAATGCTTCGTCTTTCCCGTTCTTGATTTCTTGTGTAATTTTTTCTTGAAGTTGGCCTAAAACTTCCGCGCGTTCAGCTTTGTCAGCCATTCCCATGGCCTTTTTAACTTCTTGAGCCGCCTTATCAGTAACATACTTTTCCACTTCTTTGGCCGGTTTATAGATGACACCCTCTTTGATCGGCTTACCGGCACTTTTAACCAATTCTTCCTGAAGCTTGATAATATCTTTAATTTTCTTATGGGCTAATTTGATACCTTCTAAAACTTCGGCTTCTGAAACTTCACTTGAGCCACATTCAATCATCATTATTTTTTCTTTGGTTGCGGCAATAACCAGGTCCAGATCGGATTTCTGCATTTGGGAAATTGTTGGGTCAACAATCAATTTTCCCTCTATTCGACCAACTCGAGCAGCGGCAATCGGCCCTTTAAAGGGCGCGCCGGCCACAGACAAAGCTGCCGAAGCCCCGATAATGGCTAATATATCCGGCGGAGTTTCTTCGTCAACAGACAAAGGA
>METP01000070.1:0-2445 GCA_001771365.1 candidate division WOR-1 bacterium RIFCSPLOWO2_02_FULL_46_20
AGGCGATATCGTCGCCTACGGTCCAGATGCGGTAGCCTTTTACTTTTAAACCTTCAGGAGGGATCAGCATGGCCAGGTTGGTTTTGCCGCAGGCAGAGGGGAAAGCCGCGGTGATATAGCCAATGTAGCCAGAGGGGTCTTCAATCCCCATGATTAACATATGTTCTGCCAGCCAGCCCTCTTTTTTGCCCAGGGCCGAAGCAATTCTAAGCGCCAGACATTTTTTGCCGAGCAGAACATTGCCGCCGTAACCGGAGCCAACGCTCCAGATCGTGTTGTCTTCAGGGAAATGAAGAATTAACCTGCGTTTAACATCCAGCTCCGCTTTGCCATGCAAACATTTTGTGAATTCTCCGTTTGTTTTTTCCAGATGGTCTAAAACTTGTTTACCCATGCGGGTCATGTTGCGCATATTGAGAACGACGTAGAGGCTGTCTGTTAATTCAACGCCGATTTTGGAAAAAGGTGAGCCGATCGGTCCCATGGAAAAGGGGATAACATACATTGTCCTGCCGCGCATGGAATTTTTGAAGATCTCTCCGGCCTGTCGATAACCTTCTTCAGGTGTCATCCAGTTATTGGTTGGGCCGGCGTTGCGCTTCTTCTTGGTGCAGATATAGGTTAAGTTTTCTGTCCTGGCGACGTCATTAATGGCGGTGCGATGATAGGAGCAGCCGGGAAGTTTTTTCTGGTTCAGCTGGATCAATTCGCCCGTTTTAAAAGCTTCTTTTTCCAGGCGGTTTTTTTCTAATTCCGAGCCGTTAATCCAGATGACTCTATCAGGTTTGCACAATTCGGCACACTCTCTAACCCATTTAGCTAATTCTTTGTGTTTAGTCATGATTAATAAGTATAACAAAAAGCTCCCGCCGAAGCGAGAGCTTTTTTGAGCTAAAACTACTTAAGCCAGCTACATTGCGTCCGGCGGCGCCATCAGAATCCGGAAGGCCGTTAGGACCGCGTCAGTCTGGCTGGCGGTGAACCCGGCATGGGTTTGGATAATGGCTCGAGTCGTAGAATTATCGATCGCAGCGCCTAGCGCTGTGTTGAAGGCGGCTAAGCGCGTCTGGATGGTGTCCGCGCTTGGATTTGTTGCCCAAAAACCTGGCCCCATATAATAACCGGAGCTATTAGATGTATCGGTAAATCGAGTCTGGAAAACCGCCTGCATTGCCGGCTGGGTGGTTCTGAAGAAGGTGTCTCTATCGTTCTCGGTGAGAAACACGCTCATAAAGTACATCAGGATCCGGGTGCCGCTGTATTCATTCATGAAAGCTTCCATTGAAGTTCTAGCAGCCGCAATTTCCGCCTCTGAAGTTCCCGTCGGTGGCGCTGGTTTGTCCGCATTACCTGGGGGGAAAATAAATTTGTCAAAAAATGCCGTACGCAGGTAAGTAGGGATCGCTCCCGGATCGGTGCCGGCGGTGGCTTGCAGGGCCAACAAGCGGGCTTTGATCGACTCTTTGCTGGCGGTAAAACTGGTATAGGTTGCTTCATTGCTGACTGCAAATGTCACCTCTCCGGATGGGGCAGTCGTAGCTAAGGTGTTGGCGGCATCCCACTGTCCCAGGAACAGATTGATCATTTTGTCCCCGGACATCCGTAGTTTGGATTCTGTGAAGGCGGCATCTCCCGTGAGAGCGCTTTCTTCGCCCATCTTGGTTTCGAACTGCTTGTCCTTCATGGATTTTAAGTCAGCAATTTGCTGGCCGCTTATTCCCAGACCTAACGCGTAAGTGGTCATGGCGGCTTCCATGCTGGCAAAGGCGGCATCTATGGTAGCGCGATCGGGCGGGGTCTTAGCCGCAAACGCCGCCTGCATGATCGGCTCGATGTATGTCCGGTGCAATTCATTGCCCTTCTTTTTCATGGCTTCCAGGGTGGCCGCCGAAATCCCCAGCCCGGCAATGATCTCTTCCATGGCATCCTCGGCCCCCTTGACCGAATCAGCCACAGCGTCAATCTTGCTGGCATCATAGTCCTTCAATGACTCGCTCAAGAACTTTTTATCAATATTGCCGGAATAATCAAAACTCTTGGGGTCTTCGCCCTTTTTAAAGGCGGAGCGGGCGATCAGGGCCTTCTTATAGTCGCCTTTGCTGGCAGTTGGGGCATAACCCCGGCTGCCGGCCTCCGGGCTAATACTGGGGATAACACAGCCAATAATTTCATCTCCCTTTGAGATCGTGACCATCAGGTTTGTCACATAGCCGCTGGTTGCCTTTAAACTTTCTAGTGAAGCAGCCAGAACGCGCACTTCGTAAGTGCCGTCGGGAGAAGTGGTGCCGCTGCCAAGTTCAATAACTTCGTCGCTGCCGGTGGAACAGTAGCCGATCTTGACTTCCGCAGTGCCAAGGGCCGTGGAGAATGTCCGCAGGCCGAGGGTTGTGATGCCAACCGCCGTTGTCCCGCTAATGGCTACCGCGGAGCCGGCCGCAACGGGCG
>METP01000070.1:2456-11179 GCA_001771365.1 candidate division WOR-1 bacterium RIFCSPLOWO2_02_FULL_46_20
GCCGTATCAGTCTGCTGACCGCAACCAGCTAAGCTAACAACCAACAACAAACAACCGATAACTCCAGGAACAAACAAACCTTTTTTCATTATCATCATTACTCATCCTCCTCTTTTTATATTCTAAAACAACCTAATTATTATAGACGCTAGAAGCTATCCCCGTAAAACTTAATGTCAAAGTCCGTCTGGCTGTTGACCAGCTCGTCGCCTCCTCCTGACCAGTGAACACGGGTGCCAAATGACTGGTGATCAATCATTTTTTGGGCATGTTCCCGCGGTTCATACTCGTCAAATGTTCCATCATTGTCCGAATCATTCCATAGGATAACTTCGTATGGCCCGTAGTTAGCGCTAAAAACCGAGCCGTTAAATTTAAGGCTGAACGTTTTGTACGTTTGGCCGGCCACAGTTGTTAAGTTAACCGGGGTAACTCCAGCAACCAGAGTTTGACTGAAAACTCCCGTGGTTTTATTAAAACTTGGCCTAACCAGAGCGATTTTTAGAGTCCCTCCGGTGAAATGTGGTTCTGCCAGCACATCAGCATGCACTTTGCCTTCCAGAGTAAGTGGTCGGGTTGAGATGTCTACTTCCACAAATTCATTCTGGAATTCCGCGAGAGCGGTTGGATCGGTTATAGCCTGAGCTAACTCTCCAACAATAAAGATACCGCCGGCATGTGGTCCCTCCACCGCCGGGAAGCCGGTTTTTTTATCGATGAGCACAACGCCTACGCCAAATTCATAAATGCCAGCGGTCCCAAGCGTGGTTGGTAGTAGAAAGTTGAATGTTTCGCCTGATTCCGCGGGTAGAAACTTGCGTTTTTCCCAGGAATCAAAGACGCGGGAGTTGGGGTCGCCCCAGTTAGCCATAAAGCCCATGCCGCCGCCGGCGAATTTTTCAACTTGGCCCTTAATGCAATTAATGGAATAACCAAGGCGGTAACCCGCAGGTGCTGTTGGGAGTGTGCCAGTTGTCCAGTTCATGGTTGGTTTAGAGTTGACGGTAAATTTGGTCATGTTGGCAATGTGGTCAATCCAGACCTCTTTGGGCACATTGAGAGTAACAGAGGCAGTGGATAGATCTATGTCGGGAATCGTCCTGGTTTTCGTGTCAACAGTGGTGCCGCTGCTGTTTTTCAGCGTAATGGTAACGGTTCCACTTGTGACATCAGAAACTCTGTTGTCGCTGTTGCCCCAGGCATCTAATCTTACCATCTTCATGCCGGGAGGTGGGCCCATTTGTTCTTCCGTATAAACCCTGGCGGATTTAGCAGAAGGCTTGGTAGAAGACAGGGAGAACTGATTTTCTGACAGAGTAACGGTTTTGTTGCCGCTGGCAGTTGGATAGGTTAACGTTACAGTGTAGCCAGTAAGGACTGTGCTCATATTCATCATGTCACCAAATTCCACAAAAGCTTCCAGGGCCTTAACTTTTACCGGTTCACCGCCTTCGCCCCCACTAAAAGCGGAGAAATCTTCAACGGTTTTAACAATAACTTCGGCGTGCATTATCTTGATACCGGAAACATCCGTGCTCATCAGGCCAAGTTTATAGGCTAACTTAAGATGATTGACGAAAGCATTGACCTCATGGGCCAATTTTTCTGATATGCCAACCAGGAGGATTCCCTGAGGCACTGTGAAAGCGGTGTCTGCCGAGATCGTGGCGGAAGCCCAGGTATCTTTGGGGAAGGCCAGTTCCACGACGTAGCGAATATTGTCCGGGGCATCGGTTGCTGTGCCGCCCAGAATTCCTTGAAGCATGTGTTTAATTTGGGTAGCGATCTGCGCGGTGGTAAAAGACCCGGCAATTTCACTTCCGCCGCTGCTATACAAACTCTCGTTTAAAGCCGGGGCGATTTGGGAGGTTTTAAAAGTATTGCCATCGAGATAAGCCTGGGCAAAAGCGTTGACCATTTCATCGGGAGCGCCCCGATCGTCGCCATCCATTAACCCCTTAAAAATATTCTTAATTGCCCCCCTGGCAGTGTCCAGATCTGAGGCAGACAACGCGGCGTTGAGCTGGGTAGCGCCTTTGATCGCGTCCAGTTTTTGCAGGATAAGATCATTTAAGGCGGCTTGTTTAGCCGCGCTCAATGTTGCGCCGTTTGTATCGTCAGCGTCTTTAACGGTCGAAACGTTGATGGTGCCGTCGGCAATCAAGTCATTGAGCACAGAGAGAACGGCTGCCTTTACGTTGGTTATAGTGTCGGCATCAACATCTCCGGAACCGATGGCTTTTATGACGTTTTGGATAATCATTTCGACAAATGTAGTTGTTTGGGGCGAAGCTGCCGCGTCGGTGCCCGAGATTGCCCCGTCGACCGGTTTGCCAAACACAGTTTTAATTTCCAGTTTTTTACTGCCGGAAGTTTTGGTGATAATTGCCTCATAGGCCTTGTTTGTATAATATTCCGGCATAACAATGCTGTAGGTGCCATCGGCAGCGACGTCGGCAGTGGCCACCGCCGTCATGGTTCCGTCGGCATTAAGTGTACCGATGGTTACAGTGGCATCTCCGGCTGCCATGGGGACCAGATTGAGCGCTTTGACCGAAGCTGCCGAAAAGCCTTTTGAAGTGAGATATTTCATATTCTTGGCCAGGTCAACGGGAGAAAGGGCAGATACCCCTAGTTGCGCTAAATCTGAGGTTGAAACAGCGACAGTTCCGTTGATGGCAACCGAGGAAATTGCAACCGTAGTTGTTGTCGTGCCCGTCCCGGTTGTTGTGGCGCCACAGCCAATCATAAACCCAATAAAAGCGAGTACCCCCAGTATTAAAACCAGCGCGACCCATTTTTTTGTATCCTTCATATCGTTCGTATCTTTCCCCCCTTTTTTATTTTTCCGGAGAACCGGATTGCCCGAGAACCGGACACCTGAGATTATATACCCCATTGCAAATATGTCAAGTAATTTGTATAATGAATGTAATGAAAATAAATTCTCAAAAGCGTGAAGGCAATAACGTCCTGCTGGAAGTAGAGGTGGAAGTTTCTGAATTCAAGGTGGCCGTAGATAAAACAATTGTCCGGGCAAGTAAAGAAATTAATATCCCCGGATTTAGGCCGGGTAAGGCGCCCAGAGAAATGGTTGAGCGTACCCTGGATCGTGAGGCGCTTGAAGCTCGCGCCGCCTCGGACTTGATCTCTGAACTTTATCCACGGGTAATTGAGGAATCAAAAATTGAGCCGGTTGATTATCCCGGCGTTGACATTGTCCAGCAAAAAAAGGCCATGCCCTTTGTCTTCTCTGTAAAGGTGGATGTTTACCCCGAAGTGAAGCTGGGTAAATATATGGGCCTAAAAGTTGATAAAACTGAAGCGGCAATAACAGAGAATGAGATTGATAAGATTTTAGAGAGTCTGCAAAAGCGCTTTGCTGGGAAAGAAGCCTTGCCCCCCCTGGATGATGAGTTTGCCAAAAAAGTGAGCCATTTTCAAACGCTGGATGAATTAAAAAAAGAGGTTAGGGAAGGCTTACTTAAAGATAAAACAAAACACGCAGAGGCTGATGTAAAAGATAAGCTGGTTGCCACGGCTGTGGCCGAAGCCAAGGTTGATATTCCCAAAGGTATGATTGAGCGAGAAGTGGATGTGCTGTTGGATGAACTTAAAAGCTCCCTAGCCCAAAGCGGCTTAAGCCTGGGTGATTATCTTAAAGGGATTAAAAAAGACGAAAAAACCATTAGGGCTGAGCTGCAAAAGTCGGCCGAGATGAGAGTCAGAGGCAAGGTTGTGCTGCGAGCCGTAGCCTTAGAGGAAAAAATTAAGATTTCCGAAGAGGAGCTGGAGCGGGAAGTCAAGAATATGGCGGCGGCTACGGGGGAGAATATGGACGAGCTAAATAAAAGGCTTGACGAAGGGGCAAAACGGTATATTGGTGACTATATGCTGCGCAGGAAAGCTTTAGATCTTATTGTGGGAAATGCGAAGATCAATATCACCAAGGAGGAGAAAAAATGACACAACGAGCGCAATTGATACCCATGGTTGTTGAACAGTCGGCAAAAGGGGAGAGGGCCTATGATATCTATTCGAGGTTACTTAAAGAAAGGATAATATTTGTGGGTACGGCTATCGATGATGCTGAGGCTAATACGATTATTGCTCAATTATTATTTCTTCAGTCAGAAGATGCCAACAAGGATATTTATATGTACATCAATTCCCCGGGAGGGATTGTAACCTCCGGTTTAGCCATTTACGATACTATGCAGTATATTAAATCACCGGTTTCAACCATTTGCATCGGCCAGGCGGCCAGCTTTGGTGCCGTTTTATTGGCGGCGGGAGCTAAGGGGAAGCGTTTCGCGCTGCCTAATGCCAGAATTATGATCCATCAGCCTTTAGGCGGCTCTCAAGGTCAGGCGACCGATGTTGAAATCCAAACCAAAGAAATCCTCAGGATGAAAAAATTGTTAAATGACATTCTCGCCAAACACTCGGGACAAGCACTTTCCAAGATTGAAAAAGATACTGACCGTGATTTCTACCTGGGCGCGGACGAAGCTTTAAAATATGGCTTAATTGACGAAGTTATCAGCTCGATGAAGACCACAAACTCGGATAAAAAATCAAAATAATTTATGGCTGCTTCGGCCAAAAAAGCCGATAAGAACAAACCCGAAAAACTTTCAGAATGGAAAGAAGAGCTTCCTTTAATCCCCCTGCGTAACATTGTGGTTTTTCCGCAAATGATTGTGCCTCTTTTTATTGGCCGGAGTAATTCTTTGAAAGCACTGGAAGATACTATGGCCAAAGAAAAGATGGTAGTCTTTGCCTCTCAAATAAAAGAAGATGTCGAGGATCCCTCGCCCAAAGATATTTGTAAAATCGGCACTCTATCGGAAATTGTACAGATACTTTCCCTGCCGGATGGCAGCATCAAAGTTCTGGTCGAAGGGCTTTGCCGGGTCAAAGTTGAAAAGTATGTGCAGAAATCACCATATCTCCGCGTAGAAGTTTCACGCATTGAGGATCCGGACGAGGTTTCTGTTGAAACCGAGGCCCTGGTACGTAAGATAATTAAATTGTTTGAAGAGTATGTCAAGCTTAACCGGCGCATCCCCTCCGAGACCCTTTTATCAATTATTAATGTCGACAGCCCCGGCAAGTTGGCTGACCTGGTCGCCTCATATTTATCTTTACGGTTTGAAGAAAAACAATCTGTTTTAGAAGCGCTGGCCGTTGAAGCAAGATTGACCAAGCTTTCAGAAATATTGGACAAAGAAATTAAAGTGCTGGAAGTTGAAAATAATCTTCAGGGCAAGGTGCGCCAGCAAATTGAAAAAGTGCAAAAAGAATATTATTTAAAGGAAAAAATGCGGGCCATCCAGGAGGAGCTGGGGGAAGAGGAAGAAGACTATCATCCCGAAGCCAGTGAATGCCGTAAGAAAATTGAAAAAGCCAGGTTGCCCGAGGAAGTAAAAAAGAAAGCCAAGAAAGACCTCGAACGCCTGACGCAGATGCCGCCTATGGTGGCTGAGGCGGCGGTTATCCGCACTTATCTGGATTGGTTGACCGAACTCCCCTGGAAGAAAAAGACCAATAGTAAGCTGGACATTGATGAGGTTGAGAAAATATTAGATGAGGATCATCATGGTTTAAAAAAAGTGAAAGAAAGAATCCTGGAATATTTTGCCGTGCTCAAACTTACTAAAAAGATGGGGGGGACAATTTTGTGTTTGGTTGGCCCTCCCGGCGTGGGCAAAACTTCCGTGGCCCGTTCTATCGCCCGGGCCATGGGCCGAAAATTTACCCGCTTTGCTTTGGGTGGAGTGCGTGATGAGGCGGAGATTCGAGGCCACCGCCGTACCTACGTTGGTTCTATGCCGGGACGTATTATCCAGTCTATCCATAAAGTTGGGGTGAATAATCCAGTTTTTCTTTTGGACGAAGTAGATAAAATGGGCGCTGATTTTCGGGGTGATCCGACAGCCGCTCTGCTTGAAGTTTTGGATCCTGAGATGAACAAAGAGTTTTCCGACCATTATCTGGAAGTCCCTTTTGACTTATCAGATGTCTTTTTTATAACCACAGCCAATACTATGGAGCCTATACCCAAACCTTTGCGTGACCGCATGGAAATTATTCAAATGTTCGGTTATACCGAAGAAGAAAAACTGGGGATTGCCAGGGGCTATGTTATTCCCCGAGAGTTGACCAAGCATGGGCTTTCGCCGCGTCAGGTTGAGTTTGAAGATGAGGCCGTGCTATCAATAATCAGAGAATATACCAGGGAAGCCGGAGTGAGAAATCTGCAAAGGCAAGTTGACGCGGTTTTGCGTAAAATTGCCACCAAAGTAGTTAAAATAGAGGGCCAAGAAAAAGCCATTGTGAAAAAAAATGACCTGGCCGAGTACCTGGGCGCGCCCAGGTACCATTACGGTGTCGCGGATGCCGAAGATCAGGTGGGGACAGTTACCGGTTTGGTTTGGACAGAAGTCGGAGGAGACACTACGCCGGTTGAAGTAACTATTATGCCGGGCCGGGGGGATTTAATTTTAACCGGCATGATGGGGGATGTTATGCAGGAGTCTTCCAAGGCGGCGATGAGTTATGTGCGGTCACAGGCCAAGGATCTGGGATTAGAAGAAAAGTTTTACCGCAAGATTGACGTACACATACATGTTCCGGAGGGGGCGGTCCCCAAAGATGGACCATCTGCCGGCATTACCATTGCTACGGCCTTGACTTCGGCTTTGACAAAAGTCGCGGTTAAGCGTAATGTAGCTATGACCGGGGAAATTACCCTGCGGGGCAGGGTGCTGTCCATTGGCGGATTAAAGGAAAAGCTTTTAGCGGCCAGGCGGGCAGGGATGGAAACTGTGATAATTCCCCAGGAGAATGAAACAAATTTTGCCGACATAAAAAGTGAGATCCCGGAAGACTTGAAGATAGTTTTTGCCAGGGAAATGCGTGAAGTCTTGGATGCGGCGTTGGTAGGTAAGATTAAGTCCCCCGACAAGGCCCGAGACAAGAGACCTTATCGTTATATGCCGGGGCCTGAGCCGCCGGCTATGTACGCTTAACAGGAGGGAAAATGAGATATTTAATAGTATTTTTGTTGCCGGTGTTATTGGTCGCGGGGTGTGGGCAGAAGTTGGAAACAACTAAATATTTTTACTCGCCTACCTGGTTGAAAGACGGTAGGGTTATTTTTGTTGGATTATCTGAAACGGCAACAAAAGATATGCTGGGCTCCCAGCTCGGTTCTACAGTTACCGAATATGTGACGACAATTTATCCTTCGGGTACGGGGGAGGGTTCTTCTTTGTTTGAAACCACAAACAATACTCCACAGGACATGACCTGCTCTCCGACTATCGAGGCCCATTATGCGGCTTATATGGACGAGTTGAGAAATGGTTTATTTGGCAAAATTGTTATTCGCAACGTTACCACGACGCTGCAAACCGGTTTAGGGCGAGCCGAGCTGAATTTTTCTCCAGGGATTAAATCTTTTGATTGGACCAGTGGAGGGAGAGAATTGGTTTATTGTACGACTCAGGAGATTCGTTTGGTGGCGGTAGACGGGACTAATGACAGGTTGGTGACGCCGGAGTCTAATCTTGAATTTGTCAGCTGGAAATACGGCGGCCGGATTGCTTTTACCACTTCAGGGGAGGGGACGACCAGGGTTTTATCTGTAATTTATCCCAACGGTTTAAACCGGACAACCTTGGCGACCGGTGTTTCGGTCCAGTATCCGCAAATTTCCGCGGCCAACACCAATGAGGTTTATGGGATTCTTAGCGGGGCTTACGTTAAAGTTGATGTCAACACCAGCACAACCACCAAGATCGTTGCTTCCGGCTTTACTGGCAACCTGCCGCGCTTATCGCCGGCGGCCGATAAGATTGTTTATGATAAGGCCGGCGAAGCCAGCGGGGTTTATGTATTGGATGTGGCGACCGGAACAGAGACTGCGATTAAATAGCCTCAAACATGGCTTGAGCTTTATGCAGTGTTTCCTGATACTCCCGTTCCGGGTCTGAATCGGCCACTATCCCCGCGCCAACCTGAATATAAGCGGCATCATTTTTTATGACGATTGTTCTGATGGCGATATTTAAATCCATTTTGTTTGGCATGATATAGCCGATCGAACCTGTATAAATGCCCCTTTTGACCGGTTCCAGCCCTTCAATAATCTCCATGGATCTGATTTTAGGACAGCCGGTGATTGTGCCGCCCGGAAACATGGCTTTGATCAGGTCAAATTTAGTTTTATCCTTTCTAAGTTTGCCCTTGACATTGGAAACAATGTGAATTACATGAGAATATTTTTCTGTGATCATGTTTTCACTGACGCAAACCGAACCGTATTCACAAACCTTGCCCAAATCATTTCTTTCCAGGTCAACCAGCATGATATGTTCGGCCCGCTCTTTGGGATCGAGCAATAATTCTTCGGCTGTGGCGGTGATTGGTCGTGTCCCAGCAATAGGACGGGTTTCCGCCAGGCCATTTTCCAGCTTAATCAATCTTTCGGGCGAGCAGCTGACGATCTTTAGATCGCCAAAGTCAAAGTAGGAAGCAAAAGGGGAGGGGTTGATCTGGCGCAAGCGTTTATATATATCAAAGGGGTGTTCTTTGAGCTTAGCCTCAAATCTTTGGGAAAGATTGGCCTGGTAAATGTCGCCGGCTGCAATATATTCTTTGGCGCGTTTGACAACTTTTTCGAACGCTTTTTCGGAGAAATTGGAGGTGATTTGGTT
>METP01000070.1:11222-14350 GCA_001771365.1 candidate division WOR-1 bacterium RIFCSPLOWO2_02_FULL_46_20
GGGGAAGGGGAAAAAGGGGTTAGGGGTTGTTTACATGGACCGAGGATCTCCAGCGCCTGCTTCAAATGGTCAAAAATCACCAGGGTTTCCGGCACAACGAAGTGAATTTTTGGAATCAGTAAATCATCTTTGGCTAGACTGGGTAATTTCTCAATTTCCCAGGCAAAATCATAGCTAATAAAACCAAAGGCGCCATGTTTTAGGTCGGCTTTTTGCAGGGTAGCAAAGTCCGTAATGGTCTGGACAGGATTAAGGCCGATAAACGAATATCTTTGCAGCGGCCCTTGGCCGGTCGGGCTTTCCAACAGGAAAGAGCCCTTCCCGTTATATAGTAAAGCGAAGATATCAATAGGGCTTAAGTTTTTAATTTGACATTTGACATTTGTCATTTGAAATTCCGTCAGGCGAGGTCTGGGTGTCCGCCGGAAAAGGACTAGAGCATGACCGTAGAATTATACCACTTATTATCAATGGGCGTGACTGGGCTCGAACCAGTGACTTCTTCCGTGTGAAGGAAGCGGTCTACCACTGACCTACACGCCCATTTCATTATAATTGACTAGAATGGGCGAGACAGGATTCGAACCTGTGACCTCCTCGGTGTAAGCGAGGCCTTCTAGCCGCTGAAATACTCGCCCAAATTAACTAACAACTAACAACACGCTCGCTGCGCTTGCTACAACTTACGACCTATAATACCATAGCTTGACTAAGCATCGCAATCTGGGCTAAACTTTTGTAAGTTGTTAGTTGATAAGGGCCCATAGCTCAATGGTGGAGCAATCGACTCATAATCGACAGGTTCTAGGTTCGAATCCTAGTGGGCCCACGTTAACCAACAACCAACAACATGCTTGCTGCGCTCGCTACAATTGACGACAGAAATTAATTGTAAGTAGTTAGTTGTAGGTTCGACGGAGTCGAACCGTGTTGTTAGTTAATAAGGAGGCGATAAAAATGGCGGAAGAACAAAAGGTAAAAAGTGTCGACGAATTACTTACGCAGATTGATGATTTTGAAAAGACCATCCAGGGTTTGGCTAAAAATGTAGCTGGTTTAAAGCAAAAACTTCAGCAAAACAAAGAAAAATACGGTTCAGATATCAGCCAGTGGCCAAAAGACGAAAATTAGACCGGTGAAAATCACCGGCGCTCTGGCGCCATTTTTAGGCCTGATTTTTCTGGCGCAATTATTTGTTCCGTCACACGCGGAGGATTACGCGCGATATCCTAAAGTCAAAATCCTGGCCAGCACCTATGTTACCCACCGCTGGAGCGCTACTGGCCGCTACCGGCAGGTTTCCAAAAATGGACGGCGGCTCGGTGATTTTATCGCACTGAATTTTCTGCCGGGCGGCAGTATTGTGATGATTCCCACTCTTTTTAAGACAACCAAGTTGGAAGTTGCCGACACTTTTGGCGGTTCCGGTCGCGGCTATTATAAGGGAGCGAAATACTGGAAAGTGGATATCTTGAGAGATAAAGGTGAATGGATTGATGATTTTGACCATCCACTTGATCTATACATCGTTAAATACAACAAAAACGGGCCGGTCAAAAACCAGCAGGTGAGAAAAAACTGTGAAATGTTTGACCCAAAATAAAATACTTATAGGCTCTTGGCTGATTTGCCTATTGGTCTGGCTTAGCGGTTTAAATGTTCCGGCCCTGGCTCTGCCCAAAAACTTTCCGGTGCTGGAGTACCACCACATACGTCGCCCCGAAGCGCGTTGGTCAAGAACCCCTGAGAATTTTAGAAAAGACCTGGAATGGCTTTATCAAAACGATTATTACCCCATGAATCTAAAAGATATTCTGACAGGTTTTAAAGGTTTGCCTAAGGGAAAGACCCCTGTTGTTTTAACCTTTGATGATTCACCGTCCAATCAATTTCGTCTTTTAGAGGATGGGACCATTGATCCGGAATGCGCGGTAGGGATAATCCGTCAGTTCCATCTCGAACATCCAAAAGAATGGCCCATGTGCGCTACTTTTTTTGTCCTGGTTCAAACCAATAATCCCGATCGCAATGTCTTTGGCCAACCGGATCATCCGGAATATAAAGAAATAAAGCTTCGACAGCTGGCCAAGTGGGGGATGGAGGTTGGTTCCCACACCTATTCTCATGAAAGGCTCAACGGGTTGAGTCCCGCAGCAGCCCGCTACACTCTGGCCAGAGCGAACCTGAAGCTCAAAGAATTAAGTTGGCAGGAGATTGTTAGCCTGGCTACGCCCATGGGGCTTTATCCGGAGGATGAATCTGTTTTTTCAGGTCAATATCAGAAGATAAAATATGATCATAAGCTGGTTTGTGAAGTTGCCGGCGGGTTGCAGCCTATGCCTGATTCACCCAAGTTTAATCCCCATCATATAAACCGTATTCAGGCAATTGATTCGGAGTGGCGGAAGTTTTTTGGACGCTAGGCTTGAATTTTCCCTGATATTCTGATACCCTTTTTACTAATGACTAATTAATGTATTTTAATTAAAATCCGAATAATAATATTTACAATAATTAGACATTAGAAATTAGTCATTGGTTATTTGCGAGCGAAGCGAGCGGGGCCCCTTCGTCTAGTGGTCTAGGACACTAGCTTTTCAAGCTAGCAGCACGGGTTCGATTCCCGTAGGGGCTACCAACTTTTCCAAGCGAACCGTCGGATTTAATAAATCGGCGGGTCGTTCCTGTTCTCGTCTGGTCTGGATAATTTATTTCCACCTCGATAGTCTCTTTTGAATAATTGACCTGTCTTATATGCTTTTTTATGATTAATTCCTTATCGTTTTTGCCAGGTAATTTGTAAGCATTTGTGATGGTTTGGATAATTTCCCTGGCTCTTTCAGCTGTATAGCCAGAAGTTGACCCCTCCGGTTCGATTCCCTGTTGGCTCCCTTGTTGCCCGTAATTGAGCGTGAAGATTAAACTGTCGAGATACTGCTGGTTATGGGCTATTTTATCGAGCCCTTCAATAACACAGGAATCGAGCCGGTCAGAACTAACCTGCCTGGTTCCGCAAAAGGAACTGTCTCTTTTAGTGACACTGGAGCAGCGGTAAGCGCCGTGTCAAGCCATCTAAAAACCTAACTTTCGGGTGATTCGTTGAGACATCTAAGAATCTAACCCTACGG